>JAFGWQ010000128.1 GCA_016937075.1 Campylobacterales bacterium
ATTATTTCATTATTTTAGATTTAAAAATATTTTTTTAATCTTTCTAGTACGCTTTAAGGAGAGATTATGAAAGAAATGATTATGATTTACAAATGTAAAAAAAAGGTATTTGATGAGCAAAAAACGTAATTATTCAATCAAACCTACAAGTTTTTCGTTTGGTCCTCTAAGTCATAAGCCAAAAGAAATGCTGTTGCTTTCGGCTGATGAATTAGAAGCCATGGTGCTAGCTGATTTTAAAGGACTATATCAAGAGGAATGTGCCAAAGAATTGGGCGTATCACGTCCTACATTTGCCAAGCTGATCAAGCGTGCTAGAAAAAAAATGACTGAAATGGTGATGTTTGGCAAAGGTATTTCACTTGTCGATAAAAAGCGAAGCTTCACAGTCGTTTTTCCTACTAATAATCGCTCCGAGATTTGTCCGCATTTTTTGAGCGCAAAACATTATGCATTTGCAAAAATTGAAAATGGTTCTATCGTATCAATAACCTACAAAAATAATCCTATATATCTAGAAATGGAAAGCAGAGGTATTGATATCTTAAATGATGAAAGTGCAGCCGGGCTTTCTGCGGGAAGGGTCATCCCGCCACTTCTTGAGGGGGCTGATATCCTCGTTGTCCGTTCCATAGGAGATGGGATACGACGAAATATAGAAGGTGCCGGTATCAATATTGAAATAACAGAAATGATGGATATTGATTCAGTGATTGAATACTTGATGTAATTGGTGAATTGTAAATATACTATGAATGTATTTAGCCTCATGTCCATGGATACCAATGATGGGTTCTTATGTTATAATCTACTTAAAAATCAAGGAACCATCATATGAAAATAACAAAAAATATCCTCGTAAATATCCATTACAGCCTCACAGATGAACAAAATAATCATCTTAATCCTGAAGATGATGAGCTGATTTATCTTCATGGCGGCTATGGACATATTTTTGAGGATTTTGAAAAAGCGCTAGAAGGAAAAAAAGTTGGAGAAAATTTTAAAGTAACGCTTCCTCCTCAAAGAGCATTTGGTCTTTACAGGGAAGATCTTGTAGTTCGAGAGCCAATCGATGAGCTTCCTGAAGATATTTTCATAGGGATGGAGCTTGATGGCATGGATGAAGTATCCAATGAAACACTTATATATACAATCACTGATCTAGAAGATGATTTTGCTATTTTAAATGCAAACCACCCATTTGCAGGACGCACTATTACTTTCCAAGGGACTATTGTGGAACTTCAATCGCTTAGCGATGAAGAGGTAACAGTGCTTTTGGCGCACGAAGAGGAGCATCGCTTCCACCATGACAAATAAAAAATAGGTGATGTTTTGGAAAACTTTAAAACAATTTCTCTGACATCTTATTTTTCAGAACCATGCATAAACATTCTTATTTGTTCTCTTCATAAATAGATAGGGAAGGAAAGGCGAATTCAAGGTTGTTTTTCTCTAAAATATTCATAATTTTAAACATCACATCTTGTTTTACTTCCAGCCATTCGTCCCAAACAACCGAGCTGGAAAAACAGTATACCAAGATGTTGATGCTTGAAGTTGCAAATTCGTCCAGATACACAAGCAATGTTTTTTTGACTCCGTATATATCATCTTGGGAAACCAGTTTAAAACCACTGTTTTCATATTGATGTATAGTGTTTGAGGTCGCTATGTTTGGATGATTTTCAAGCATCGTTCTGATCTCTTCGATCGTATTCTTGATATCATCTGGTTTCGAGTCATACTTCACTCCAAGGCTAATCTTGATCCGTCTGCCGATGGTTCTTCTGCTCCAGTTTTTTACATCATCATTGACCAGTGTGGAGTTAGGTATCGAGATAAGAGCATTATCAAAAGTTCTAAGGGTTGTTACGCGAAGTCCGATTTCCACCACTGTACCTTCTGATGAGCCCACTTGGATCCAATCTCCTTGTGCGAAAGTATCACTGACAAGGATTGAGATAGTTGCAAAAAAGTTTGCCAGTGTATCTTTGGCAGCAAGGGCAACTGCTAAGCCACCGATTCCAAGCCCTGAAAGAATAGCGGTAAGATTAACCCCCATTAGTGTCATGGCGACTAGTATTCCTACTAATACAATAGCAAAATTGAGTATCTTTAGCCCGACATTGATTACTTCATTTTTGACGTGTGTTTTTTTATCGATATGCTTTATTTTGATGTCGACTATCGTGTTGATAAGTATATAAATCAAATAAGTGCTCAAAGCAACATATATTATATTAAAAATTTGTCGCAAAGGGTCTAGAAAAGAAAAATCGTTGTAAATATAAATGATCAGATCAAAATTCATAATAATAACCATAATTTCACTAGGCTTTCTCAATCTTAAAATAATATCTTTTGAATAATTTTCAAGACTTTCGATTTTTAAGAGACCTTTTTCTAAAAAATCAAATACCATTTTTCTGATAAAATAGATAGCCCCGATACTCACAAGGATGGCTATCAATTTTATAACTATGGGGTCGTAATTATTTAAAAATACGATCTGTTCTTGTATAAATTTTTTAGATTCCATTTAGGTTCCTTTTTTATTGGTATGCATTTTATCGATTATACTCTATTGAAAGAGGATGAAAAACATTAGAATTTTTTAAGACTACAAGTTGAATAAATTATTTTACAACAGTTTAAATAAAACCAAGAAAGTCACTCGTTGATTTTAAATTGTTTTTTACTGCTTTTGCATTTTTATACATTGAGTATCAAAGTATAGAATTAAACTAACGATATCATATCTCGCAATTTGATATAAACACAATACACTAAGGAGTGCTGTAAGATATTTTTAATAACTTTTGGATATAATGTTTGCCTAATTTATACAAAAGGAATCCAATGTTAGAAGGTATCGTTAGAGAGAGTATCGGTTCAGGCAATGCAAAACGCCTAAAAAGAGATGGTTATCTAATTGCCAATATTTATGCACAAGGCGTGGAGAGCGTTTTTGCAGCATTTAAAAAAGGTGATTTTATCAGAGCAGCGAGAGCTAAAACAGGTCTTGTATTGCCAGTAAAAGTTGATGGTAAAGAGTATAATGCTGTTATCCAAGAGTATCAATTTCATCCGGTAACCGGTGATATAACTCACGTAGATTTGCGTGTAGCACTTCCTGGTGTAGTTACAGATTATTTGGTTCCGGTTAAAACAACAGGAACACCAAAAGGTCTTAAAAACAAAGGTGTACTTATCCAGTCTAAAAAAAGATTGAAACTTAGAGGTGCTATCGAAGATATGCCTGCTAATATCACTCTTGATGTAACTGACCTAGATCGTGATGATTCTATTTTGGTACGTGATATCGAAGCTCCTGCAAACACACGCATTATGGATAGAAGCCATGTTGCGATCTGCGGTGTAATTAAGTCTAAATAATGTGGCTTTTCGTAGGTCTAGGCAATCCGGGTCAGGCTTATGAAAATACAAGACACAATATTGGCTTTATGGCCATTGATGTGCTTTTGGCACATCACTCCACACAAGAAATTTCAAAAACCTCATTTCAAGGCAAATTATACAAATCGGCAAATGCGTTATATCTAAAACCGACTACTTTTATGAATTTATCTGGCAAAAGCGTGCAAGCTGTTGCAAATTTTTACAAGATCGATCTAGAGCATATTGTAGTCATTCATGATGATCTAGATTTGCCGTTTGGTGCCGTAAGGTTTAAAAGAGGCGGTGGAGACGGCGGCCATAATGGACTAAAATCCATTGACTCCATGATAGGTAAAGATTATTTGCGTTGTCGTATAGGCATAGGCAAACCGATTCACAAAACAGAAATAGCTAGTTTTGTTTTGAGCCCTTTTGACAAACATCAAGAAGATATTTTAGAAAAATTATTAGATCATGTTTCAAATGCGTTGTTGCAAATTGACAACAAACCGATTAATCAGATACAATCTCTCTATTCGCTCAAAAGCATTGAGGATTTAAAATGACATTAGTTCCAAAACTTTACTTTTTGTATCTGGTTAAACTTTATGCAAAAAATTTCTTAGTTATTTTGCTTGGTATGTCTTTTATGTTTGTTTTGATCGATTATTTGGGACATACAAATAAAATTAGCGGTTCAACGAATCAGCTAATAATGTATGTTTATTATATTTGGCAAAGTTCATTGACCATGCTATATCCTTTAGCTCTTGTATTTGCAGTTATCGTAACCAAGATGAATTTGGTCAAAAGCAACACGATGGGTGCTTTGCACTCTTTTGGCTATAGTAAGCGTACGCTTTTTACCCCAATTTTTATAGTCGGTGTGATTACTTATATGGTTTTTGTTTGGTTGCAAACGACATCTTTTGCCTATGCTAAAGATGATGCTAAAATGCTTATAGGCAATGGAAGTTCAAGAGCTTCTAAAAATCTTTTTTTTAAGTATAATGACACTTTTGTATATATAGATAAGCTTGATCCTGTAGCTAAAAAGCTTATCGGAGTTTCTCTTTTTAAAACCGACAAAGATCATATAGAATATACCATGAAAGCACCATATGCTGTATTTAATGGTAGGTCATGGGATGTGCATAATGCACTTATGTATCGGAATCATTATACTAATGGTTATTTGGATAGATACTCCATAGAGCAATACGAAACTATGACGACGTTAGATGGATACAAACCGGCCATTATGGAATCAATAAATGAGGGCAGTTCATTGACTTTAGTTGATGCATTTGGTACATGGAAACTTTTTGATAAGCAAGGACTCAATTCAGATAAAATAAGGGCAGGCATATATGATAAGGTCATATTTCCTCTTTTTGCTTTCGGACTTATGGTTTTGCTTTTTTTTAAGATACCGTTTTTGAGCCGTTTTGGCAATGTGGCAAAAATTACCACAATAGCACTCGGAGGAAGTTTGCTTGCATGGGGTACACTCATGGGTCTTTCTTATCTGGGAGCAAATGGTGTCGTAGCGCCGGAAATATCCTCATTTTTGCCGATAATGCTTTTGAGTGGATATGCAATGATGGAATATTTTGCCAGAGAGAGTACTACTTAGGTTATTAAACCAAATAGAGGCAATATTTGGGTAGAATCGCACATTAAATAATTAGGAATTTTAGATATGACACTTGATTTTTTGGCACTTTCAAACAAATACGATACGCCTTTGTATGTATATGATTTTGATTATATCGCAGATAGATATCACGCACTAAAAGAGGCATTTAGCGGTCAAAAATCATTAATCAATTATGCCGTAAAAGCCAATTCGAATCTTTCGGTGATATCTCATTTGGCAAAAATGGGAGCAGGGGCAGATTGTGTGAGTATCGGCGAGGTAAAAAGAGCAATTATCGCCGGAGTTGACAAGTATAAAATAATCTTTTCAGGCGTTGGCAAAAAAGACGAAGAGATACATGAAGCTCTCAAGCAAGATATTTTGCTTATAAACCTAGAGAGTGAAGCAGAGATGAAGAGAGTAGAAAGCGTGGCTGCATCTCTTGGCAAAGAGGCGAGGATCTCTATTAGAGTTAATCCAAACATTGACCCCAAAACCCACCCATATATTTCTACCGGATTGCATGATAATAAATTTGGCGTAGAGATTGATGTAGCCAAGCGCATGTATATATATGCTAAAAAATCAGCCAATCTTAATCCTGTGGGTATACATTTTCATATCGGATCACAATTGACAGAACTAGAGCCAATAGCTGAGGCATGCGGTATAGTAGCAGATCTTGCTAGAACGCTAAAAGCTTTGGAGATAGATATACGATTTTTTGATGTTGGCGGCGGTTTGGGTGTAGTGTATGATAATGAAACAACTATAAGCGTCAAAGAATATGCCGATATGATCAAGGAAAAAACAAAAGGACTCGATGTTACTCTTTTGTGCGAACCGGGACGATATATGGTTGCAAATAGCGGATATTTTCTAACTAAAGTATTGTATGAAAAGAGAAATGACACAAAAAGATTTGTTGTTGTTGACGGTGCCATGAATGATCTTTTGCGCCCAAGTTTGTATGAAGCTTATCATAAAATCGAAGCATTAGGCAATGAAAACGAAAAAACACCGACAGATGTTGTGGGTCCGGTATGTGAAAGCGGGGATTTTCTCGGTAAGGGGGTTTTGCTGCCACAATTAAATCATAATGATCTGCTTATAGTGCATAGCGCAGGAGCATATGGATTTAGTATGTCAAGCAATTATAATACCAGAAACCGTGCTGCTGAGGTTGCTGTCGAAAACGGGAAAGATAGATTGATAAGGGCTAGAGAAACCTTTGAAGATCTAATAGCGCTCGAAAAAGAGTTTTTGGTATAATAAGACACAAAGGATATATCATGGACATAGAATCATTGCGTCGAAAAATTGATAGCATAGATGATGAAATTTTACGCCTACTGAATGAGCGAATGGTATATGTCAATCACGTAGGTGAGATAAAGACAAAGGTAGGCGGCGCTATATATCGACCGGAAAGGGAACAAGCTATAATCAATCGTTTGGTTGAAAAAAGTAAAGAACAAAACGGGGCATTGGATAGAAGAGCTATAGAAGCCATTTTTTATGAAATAATAGGTGTTGCTAAAGACTTGGAGAGAGCAGAAAAGGTTGCTTATCTTGGCCCAAAAGGTACTTTTACACATCAAGCAGCTGAGATGCGTTTTGGGTCGATCAAGGAATATCTGCCATTAGCGTCAATATCATCTGTATTTAAAGCAGTTGATAGCAATAGAGCAGCTTATGGTGTGGTACCGATCGAGAATTCAACAGATGGTATTGTTGGAGAAACATTGGATCTGCTTGGTGAGTATGATCTTAAAATTTTAGCTGAAATTTATATGCCTATTCACCATTCATTGTGTTCTTTGGCTTTGTCGCTCGATGATATCCAAAGGATATATTCAAAAGATATCGCTTTTGGACAATGTCGTAAATTTTTGAGCGAACACAGACTAGATAGCGTGGAGCTCATTCCGGTAGAATCTACGGCAAAAGCAGCCGAACTTGCAAAATTAGATCCGACAAGTGCAGCAATCTGCCCGCATATCGCAGCTAAAATTAATAATTTACCGGTAATTTTTGATAATATAGAAGATATGCATGACAATAAAACCCGTTTTGTTATTATTGGTAAATTTGATAGCAACCCAAGCGGAAATGATAAAACATCAATTTTGGCAAAATTATCAAACAAACCTGGATCTTTGGTCGAGTTTTTGAGAGAATTTGAGAAGGCCGGTATTAATCTGACCAAAATAGAAAGTCGCCCGGCAAAAGAAAATAAAGCATTTTCTTATTGGTTTTATATAGATTTTGATGGTCATTTCAAAGATCATAAAATAGAAAAAATTATAGGGGATAGAGTCGATATAAAATGGCTAGGAAGTTACGTAAAGGCAAATGATGAAGTTTAATAAAACATTAGAAGATATAACATTGTACGAAGCAGGCAAACCAATAGAGTTAGTAGTAAGAGAGTTTGGTATAGACCCAAAAGACGTTGTCAAGTTGGCATCCAATGAAAATCCGCTAGGTACATCACCCGCGGTTGCAAATGTCATAAGTGAACACGCCTCAAAAGCGCATTTGTACCCAGACGATAGTATGTATGCCCTCAAAGAGGGATTAGCTCGTAAATTTGGAGTAAGTAGCAGTGAAGTAATAATAGGCGCAGGAAGCGATCAAATACTTGAGTTTATCGCAAGGTCTTTGCTCTCACCTGAGGACTCGGTTTTGATGAGCAGGGTCACATTCGCTATGTATGAGATTTATGCTAAACAGATGGGAGCCACTATAATTCGAACACCAAGCTATGTACATAAAGCTGACGAGTTTATAGAAGCATATAATAGGTACAAACCAAAGATAGTATATTTGTGTATACCAAATAATCCTATAGGTGATTGCATGACAAAAGCTGAAGCTTTAAAAGTTATTGATGCTGTCGATAAAAGCACCCTTGTGGTCGTAGACGGAGCTTATATGGAGTATGCTGCATTCAAAGATAAAACTTGTGAAGTAACTCCAAAAGATATATTAAAATATCCAAATGCTATATATCTGGGTACTTTTTCCAAAGCTTACGGGTTAGGCGGTATGAGAGTAGGATACGGCATAGCAAATGAAGCACTTATTGGACAAATCGCAAAAATGAGACCACCGTTTAATATCGCATCACTATCTCTTGCAGCAGCAATTGCAGCTTTGAGCGAAGATGAATTTATTGCTAAATCTCTTGCGCTTCACGGCGAGCAATTACTTCGCTATGAAGAGTTTGCAGTGCTTAATAATATCAGTTTTATTCCTAGTTATACCAATTTTATAACTTACCTCTTTGATGAGTCATTAAATTCCACAGAGATAGCTGATGCATTACTGAAAAAAGGAGTGATCATCCGAAATCTAGCCAGCTATGGATTAAATGCTATTCGTATTACTATCGGAACTGCAGAGCAGAATGATAAATTTTTTCACTATTTTTCAGAGTTTATCGCTTCTAAGTAAAAAAGATGAAAAACATTAAAAACTATTCTATGGAAGAATTGGATGAATTGGCTATCAAGATCAGGGATAAGATATTAGCAACAGTGAGCAGTACCGGAGGACATTTGAGTTCTACGCTTGGTGCTACTGATTTAATTATAGCGATGCACTATGTATTTGATGCGAACAAGGATCCATTTATATTTGATGTGAGTCATCAGGCATATGCACACAAGCTTCTTACGGGTAGATGGGATTCATTTAATACTCTTCGTAAATTTGACGGATTAAGCGGATACACTAAGCCAAAAGAATCTAAATATGATTATTATATGGCAGGTCACAGCTCGACTTCCATTTCTCTTGCTGTTGGAGCAGCCAAGGCAATAGCATTAAAAGGCGAAAATAGAATACCTGTAGCCCTCATCGGAGATGGCAGCATGAGTGCAGGTATGGTTTATGAAGCACTTAATGAATTAGGAGATCGCAAGTACCCTGTTGTGATCATACTAAATGATAATGAGATGAGTATAGCTAAGCCTATAGGAGCAGTTAGTAAATTGCTTTCTCAGACAATGGCAAGCTCTTTTTATCAAAAATTTAAACATTATGTAGAAAAAGCTTTGGATCATTTGCCAGATAGCGCTATGTATATAGCAAGACGATTTGAGGAATCACTTAAGCTTATTACCCCCGGTATATTATTTGAAGAGATGGGGGTAGAGTATATTGGACCAGTTGATGGACATGACATAAATGGGCTGATTGAAACATTACAAATAGCAAAAGAACTGGGTAAGCCGGTTATCGTTCATGCACAAACCACTAAAGGCAAAGGTTACGAGATAGCAGAGGGTACCGGCAAAGAACATTGGCACGGCGTAGGTTCATTTGATATTTTAACAGGCAAACCAAATAAAAAAAGCATTAATAAAAACGCTACTGCAATTTTTGGTGAAACGCTTTTGGCCCTTGCTGATAATGATGACAAGGTGGTAGGAGTTACTGCTGCTATGCCAAGCGGTACCGGACTCTCTGGAGCTATGGAAGCATATCCAAATCGTTTTTGGGACGTTGCAATTGCCGAACAACATGCAGTAACATCTATGGGACCATTGGCAAAAGAGGGTTTTAAACCATTTTGTGCAATTTACTCTACATTTTTGCAGCGCGGGTACGACCAAGTCATTCATGATATTGCTCTCATGAATGTAGGTGTCGCGTTCGCTATAGATAGAGCAGGCATAGTAGGAGAAGACGGAGAGACTCATCAGGGAGCCTTTGATATATCATTTTTAAGAGCCATCCCAAATATGACTCTTTTTGCTCCATATAATGAAACAACTATGAAGCTTGCGATGGAATTTGCCAAAGATTTTTCAACGCCATGTGCGTTTAGGTACCCCAGAGGAGCATTTATTGCAGCCGATTGTGCATCTATACAATTTGAGCTAGGCAAAGCAGATGTTATTCAAAATGGAGAAGATATAGTGTTTGTAGGATATGGTAACGGAGTAGGTCGTGCTTTGGAAGTTGCGAGCAGAGTAGACTTTACTCCAACTATTGTAGATTTGCGTTTTGTAAAGCCTCTTGATGAGGTATTGCTAACATCACTTGCCAATTCCCACAAAAAATGGTTTGTATTTAGCGATAGTGCCAAAATGGGTGGAGTAGGCTCGGCAATATTAGAACTTTTTTCACAGACCAAGATGCAAGGCGTAGATTTAGTAACTTTTGAGTATGATGATGCTTTTATTACTCATGGATCTACAAATGAAGTAGAAGAGTCATTAGGTCTTAGGCCAAACCAGTTAGCACAAACAATTAGTAGAATTTTAGAGGGGGAATAATGCCAAATTCATATATATTTACAAGCGAATCAGTTACAGAGGGTCATCCGGATAAAATGGCAGATCAAATAAGCGATGCTATATTAGATGATATTTTATCTAAAGATACTAATGCTAGAGTAGCGTGCGAAACACTAGTCAGTAATGGTTTTTGTGTAATAGCAGGCGAGCTTAAGACGGTTGCTTATTGTCCAATGCAAGATATTGCTAGAAAAGTTATACAAGAGATAGGTTATACTGATGCTAGCTATGGATTCGATTATAGAAGTGCTGCCGTACTTAATGGTATAGGCGAGCAAAGTCCTGATATTAATCAAGGGGTTGACCAAGCATCAGGAGAGATAGGTGCTGGGGATCAAGGACTTATGTTCGGATATGCTTGCAGAGAAACTCCTGAGCTTATGCCGCTGCCAATTTCTCTGTCTCATAAGCTTACTTCCAAATTGGCTGAAGTTAGAAAAAATGGTACAGTACCATTTTTGCGACCTGACGGTAAAGCGCAAGTAAGTGTCAGGTATGTTGACGGCAAACCGGTAAGCATAGATACCATAGTGGTTTCAGCCCAACATCACGACGATATACCAGAAAATATCATCAAAGATGCAATACTTCAAGAAGTCATCAAAGAAGCGATTCCGTCTCACTTGATCCATGATGATATTACATACCATATCAATCCTACAGGACGCTTTGTTATAGGCGGTCCTCAAGGCGATGCAGGACTTACCGGACGTAAGATCATTGTTGATACGTATGGCGGATCTTGTCCTCATGGCGGCGGCGCATTTTCCGGTAAGGATCCTACAAAAGTAGATAGATCAGGTGCATATGCAGCTAGACATATAGCAAAAAATTTAGTAGCCGCAGGTGTATGTGATAAAGCGACCATACAGATAGCTTATGCCATTGGCGTTGCTCACCCGGTATCAATATATGTAAATACTCACGGCACTTCTCAATTGAGCGAGGAAAGTATCACTAAATGCGTGGAAGACCTATTTGATCTTACTCCCAAAGGTATCATTACTTCATTAAATCTTTTGCAGCCGATTTATCGCAAGACTGCAACATATGGCCATTTTGGCAGAGAGAACCAAGGTTTTGGCTGGGAGCTCTTGGATAGAGTAGAAGATATCAAAGCATATTTCAAAAAATAGTATTTGACAAGCTACTTTCATGGTTTGATATACTTACCATGAAAGATTTAGAAAGCTCTCACGCTTCAAACTATCGTTACTGTATACAAGAACTACAGTCTGCATCTTTTTAGTATTATTTCTTTAAATCATTTATCTATCAGCAAAATTGTAAATATAAAAATTATTCTAAATAATCTTTGATCTATATATACTTAAAATTAATGATAGTTTAGTATTTATTTTTAATATATTATTTTTA
>JAFGWQ010000129.1 GCA_016937075.1 Campylobacterales bacterium
AGAGCAAGAGGTCTTTTTTAAAAGTTACGGTAAAAATACAAAAAACGAATATAGATTGCTCATTAAATTTTTGATAACCATCATCATCGCTCTGCTTATTGAGGCATTGATGGTAGTTTTCAAGATCGCAATATCAGATTATACACAACTAATAAATGCATTTTATCTGATCTTGGGAGTTTCTGTTATTATAATTGCTCTGTCTATTTTTGTCTATTTAAGTCAAAGGGCGAATTGCTATGATTTAAAATGATGGGGTTTGCATAAAAATCTAAAGATATTCTTTTGCACGACCCCGAACGTAGTTAGAGGGGTATCGGTTTGTCTTGCGATCTGTTCTAATTGCGGCAAATTTGCCGGATCAAAACCTATGAGCATTTCATACTCCTCTCCGCTGCTGCCTACATCTTCGGCTACATCACAAGAGAGCTCCAATCCGATATTATTTATATCCAAAAGTTTGTTTGTATCGCAATATAACCCATCTGATATATCCATACCTGCTCTTAGATACTCTCTTGATCTTTCTATAAATTCCTGGCGCAGCACAGGTTCATAAAACTTGGAATTTGCCTCTATGCTCTCGCCGGCAAAAAGCCTCTCAAGATCTCTTTTGCTTGTCCCTAAACTACCCGTAAATGCCAATACATCACCCTCTTTTAATCCTTTTCTCAGCAGAGGATAATCGCTTTTTGAAATAATAGTAATAGAGATAGTCAGCTTGTCAGCCGAGATAGTGTCTCCGCCTATGATCTCGCATCCAAACTCTTTTGCACATTTAACAAGTGAATCTGAGAGTTCTTCGATTTCGCTTATTTTGATATCTTTTGGCAAAGAAAGTGCTACAAGTGCGTAAAGAGGTTTAGCATTCATAGCAATCGCATCAGAGAGATTTACAAGCATTGCTTTTCTGCCAATTTGTGTCATATTCATCCATGAACGCTTAAAATGAACATCTTCAAAAAACGTATCAACACTATAACAAATATTACCGATCAATGCTGCATCATCGCCAATATAAGATGAATTAAACCTTGATATAATGTATGCTTCTATATCTCTCATTTTTTCTCCTAATGAAAAAATTTTCTTGTAAAATTGTAACACACATAAGGTTGTTTACTGTTTTTATTGGGGTACTTTAACAAACTAATACGAAAGAAAAGATATAATTTAATCAAATTTGTAAAAAAGGATACAGTGGACATGGACGTTAAGATCTACGAATATGATGTGGTTGTAGTAGGTGCTGGACTAGCCGGGCTAGCAGCAGCAAGAGAGACAACCGCAGCAGGAAAAAAAACAGCTGTAATTACCAAGCTTCACCCACTAAGAAGCCATTCTGGCGCTGCACAAGGCGGGATCAATGCAGCTCTAGGCGAAGAGGACTCTGTTGAGTTGCATGCTTTTGACACCATCAAAGGAAGTGATTATCTAGCAGACCAAGACTGTGTTGAGCTTATGTGCAACAAAGCTCCTGAGACGATCAGATGGGCAGAGCATATGGGTGCTGTATTCTCTAGAGACGAAAAAGGCGATATAGCCATCCGTCCATTTGGCGGACAAAGCAAACCAAGAGCCTGTTATGCAAAAGACAGAACAGGACTTACGCTACTTCAAACAATGTATGAGCAAGCATTTAGATCAGGCATTGAAGTGTTTGATGAATGGTACTGTTCTGATCTGATCTACAAAGACGGTAAAGTTTCAGGTGTAGTAGCTTTCAATATCAGAAATGGGGAAATGGCCATCTTTAACTCAAAAGCGACAATGTTTGCAACAGGCGGTTACGGCAGAGCATACAAAATCAACTCTAATGCCCATGCAAATACCGGTGATGCATTATCTATCGTCGCAAGACATGGCCTGCCGCTTGAGGATATGGAGTTTGTACAATTCCATCCAAGCGGGATCGGCGGAAGCGGAATACTTATCTCTGAAGCTGCTAGAGGAGAAGGCGGAAGACTTTTTAACTCCAAAGGCGAGAGATTTATGGAAAAATATGCTCCAAATGCCATGGAACTAGCTTCAAGAGACGTTGTTAGTCGTGCTATCCAGCAAGAGATCCGCGAAGGCAGAGGTGTTGGGCCAAATAAAGATTCCGTCCATATAGATTTGACACACCTAGATCCACAAATTATCCTTACTAAATTACCAGAACTTAGAGAGCTTGCTATCACTTTCCTAGGGCAAGATATGCTAAAAGAGCCTATCTATATAGCGGCAACGGCGCACTACTCCATGGGCGGTATTCCAGTTGATATCAATTGTCATGTCAGAAAAAATCCAAATGAACTCGTAGAAGGTTTTTATGCTGCGGGTGAATGCAGCTGTGTAAGCGTACACGGTGCAAATAGACTTGGTGCCAACTCAGTCCTTGAAGCGCTTCTTTTTGGAAGACATGCAGGTGAGAGCATAGTTAGAGACATTGACAAGCTAACACTTAGACCAGCAAACATAGAAGATGCACAAAATGCCATAAATGAGCTAACTTGGGCAAAAACAAATAACGGAAACGAAAAAGTTCCGGCACTAAGACTAGAACTTCAAGAAAGCATGACACACAATGCCGGAGTATTCAGAACAGCAGAATCATTATCTAAACAGATCAAAAAAATCAAAGAGCTTCTAAAGAGATATAAAAATATCAGAATCGATGACAAATCTCATACATTCAATACAGAATTGCAAGAAGCGATCGAGCTTGGCCATATGCTAGAGTATTCATTATTCATTGTTGAAGGTGCACTAGCAAGACAAGAGAGTCGCGGAGCTCACTACAGAGAAGATTTCCCTACTAGAGATGATGTCAAATTCCTCAAGCATACATATGCTTACATGGACAAAGATTATAATATTACTCAAGAATATGCCGATGTAGTACTTGGCAAGTTTGAAGTCAAAGAAAGAACATATTAAGGAGCCTATGATGAGTAACACAAAAAAAATTACTATAAAAGCATTTAGGTTTAATGCTGAGACAGACTACCTGCCTTATTACAAAAACTATGAAATGGAAGTTGGCAAAGATGAATTGGTTTTAGATTTGCTCAATAGAATTAAATGGGAACACGATGGCTCTTTTTCATACAGAAGATCATGCAGGCACGGAATCTGTGGAGCATGCGGTATCAAAGTAAACGGCAAACCTGTACTTTCATGCAAACAAAATGCTATGGATCTGATAGACCTTTTTGGTGACGAGCTAACCTTTGAGCCGCAAAGCAAAAAAAGAGCTATCAAAGATATGATCATAGACAAAGGTGATTTCTGGGAAAAACACGCTACGATCAAACCTTTTGTGGAAGGCAATATCGACGAACACCCTACCCATGAAACCAAAATGTCCAAAGAAGAGGTAGAAAACATTCTAGATGCAGATTATTGTATCCAATGCGGCAACTGTCACTATGCATGTCCTGCGCTTGAAGTAAATGAAGAGTTTTTCGGACCGGCAGCATTTGTAGCAGCATATAGATTTACTGTGGATCCTAGAGACAATGCAGGTATTGAGAGATTGGAAATGACAAGCAAAATGGGTCCTGGTGTTTGGGATTGTGTAAAATGTTTTGAATGTGCCGAGGCTTGTCCAAAAGATATCAATCCGATAGAAAAAATTACTAAGCTTCACAATCTTCAATTTGAACAAAATGTGGCTCAAAGAAATGTAGCGACCAAACATGCCGAAGGATTTGTACGAAGTATCAAAAAACACGGTTTCTTGGATGAAGCCGATATAGTCAAATACAGCGAAGGCAACATTGGTGTACTAAAACACCTAGGAGATGCGATCGCTATGATGAAAGCCGGCAAAATTCATATAACGGATCAAATTCCGTTTATTGACAATATGCCAAAGTCTAAAAATCTTGATGAGATACAAAAACTTATCAAAATATCACAAACCAATAAACTATAAGGAAAAGCCCATGAGTCAATTAAGATACGCCCTATATACCGGATGTACTGCCAAAGAATCAACACCTGAGCTTCTTTCTTCAACTTTGGCTGCAGCCAAAAAATTGGATATTGAGCTTACAATATTAGAAGAGGCTAGCTGCTGCGGCGCAAGTCACTTGCAAGATTTTGATCCGTTCTTATCACATGTATTGAATGCCAGAAATATTTGTTATGCAGAAAAATTAGGCCTTACAATGGTGACATTGTGCAATACATGCCAAATAAATCTTGCTATGACCAAAGAAAAATTAGATCATGATGCAGATTAT
>JAFGWQ010000130.1 GCA_016937075.1 Campylobacterales bacterium
ACTCAACTGCGGGTGGGACTAGCGATGCGAGATATATAGCCCCTTACGGCATAGAGGTATTGGAATTTGGAGTGATAAACGATACAATTCATGCGCCAAACGAAAGAGTAGGAATCGATGAAGTTGAAAAATTATACAAAGTTTTTATGCAAGTCATAAAAGACTTTCCGATTAAAGGATAATGATGAAAAAAATAATATTAGTTTTTAGTATATTTTGTTCTATGGCTAGCGCAGCTGTATTGCAATGGCATGATGATTTTAATAGTGCAGCTTTGAAAGCAAAAAAAGAAAACAAAGCATTAATGGTAATGATAGAAAGCGAGCATTGCAGATGGTGTAAAGCCATGAAAGAAACCACTCTTAATGACAATAAGGTCAAGGCTGAACTACAATCTTTTATACTGGTTAAAATTATGCGTGAAGATAGAGAATCTATGCGTTTGTTCCCTGAAATAGCCGGAGTGCCTACTATATTTTTTATGACATCTGATAGAAAAATACTTCAGCAAGTGATCGGCTTTTTCGAAGAAGAGGATTTTTTACCTTTCGTAGCTGATGCAAAAAAGAAATTTCGACAAAAATAAAGCATAATATATGACTCTCATTCCAAGATACGGCGCAATTGTTTCTAGTTTGACCTTGGTTACATCGGCTATTATCGTGTGCGCTTGGTACAATGAATGCAATATTTTTATATTGGCTATTTTTTTGATGCTTTGGATTGGTATCGGTATATATACTATATATAGATTGGATATTATCCAAAGAGAGCTAGTGCATCTCAATGAATGGATAAATGCACCAAGGATCATAAAAGAACAAGATTTGAGCACAGATATGCTTGCAAATTTACAAGACTCCATCCAAAGACTTATACGAAAAACACAAAAAAGAAAAAGTCTCAAAGAGCAAATGGATGCAAAGATCAAGCTCAAAAATCGACAAAGAAATGATATGATCTCAGCTCTTGCCCATGAATTTCGCAATCCGATAGCAGCTATCATGGGATATGCTACCACGCTCGAAGAAGACCATGATATACCCGTAGCATTAAGAGATAGATTTTTGTCAAAAATCTACAATAATAGTCAAAAAATAGAAAATCTCTTAGCGCGTCTTATTCTGTGGAATAAATTTGAAAGCGGGGAGGCATCTTTGCATCTAAGCACATTTGATCTGTTTGCTTTGGCAAGCGAATGCAGACAATCTTTGCTTGAGAAGTATTCAAATCGTACCATAGTTATAGAGGGCGAGCATAGAACGGTTAATGCAGATAGGACTTTATTGGAGATAGTTTTGAAAAATCTGATGGAAAATGCACTCAAATACTCTAAAGACGATGTAAAAGTAGCCATAGGGCAAAATTCTATAGAAGTAATAGACAAAGGCGTTGGAATTTCCGCTCAAGATATAGAAAAAGTTACTAAAAAGTTCTATCGCTCAGGTGAACACAGCTGGGATAATTCTATGGGGCTTGGCCTTGCTATTGTTAAACAGATATTATTTATGCACCATACAGAGTTGGATATAAAAAGTGAAAAAGAAAAAGGTTCTGTATTTTCGTTTGTTTTGTGAAGTTGTGGATTGGATATTTATGGAGCGGGCGAAGGGATTCGAACCCTCGACCCTAACCTTGGCAAGGTTATGCTCTACCCCTGAGCTACGCCCGCTCATGCGTAATTGAAGTGCTAAAATTGATACAAAGCAACTAGTTGCGTGAGCTGACTGCTGAAGTCGTCACAGTGACAACGTAGTAAAACGGACTTTGTTCGTTTTGCGTTTCTGTTAATGGTACCTCGGGTCGGACTCGAACCGACACGAGCAAGCTCACCAGATTTTGAGTCTGGCGTGTCTACCGGTTTCACCACCGAGGCATTGAATTGCAATGCGCATTTTACACCTACTCACCTTAAAGAGTCTTGAAAAATAGATAAAAATCCAATTTCGTCAAATTAGATATTTTGGCTATAATACATTTATTATCAAACAAAACTGGAGTTGGCTTGAAAATAACAATGATTATAAGTGCTATATTATTAATATATGGTGCATTTTCTACTATTTTTCATGAGACATCAATGGTCGGCAAAATAGGAAAGATCGTCGGTGATACAAATATATTTCTTTTTGGTTTTATGGCATATATCAATTTGATCATTCTGATCTATCCCCTTATTGCTATGTATAAAAATCGTTATCTAATTAAACGTATAGATTTTTTTATCGGATGGATACTCATATTTGTCGGTCTTGTAATTTTTAGCGGTTTGATATTTTCTCCACAAAATGCCGGATTTTTAGCCCACTCTTTTGTTACATTCCTAGAGCCATATATCGGACAAGCAGGGATATGGCTGTTCTGGTTAATGACAATGATGTTAAGCGCAATTTTATTATTGGATGATGATTTTAGATGGGAAAGCTTATTTGATAAAGTAAAAAAAAATAAAAATGAAACCTCTTATTCATATCAATCGGATGATACTTTCAAGGTAGACTTTACTCAACGGTTAGGCGGTATCAGTAAAGGTTTTTCAAAAATGTACGGTTTTATAAGAAACCCGTTTGATAATTCGGACAAAACAGAATATTCATCAGCAGATGATCAAAACCCATATACTGCACCGATAAAACCTATTACAACAACACCAAAAACCCCAAACCGCAATAGCAGCAAAGCAGCAATAGTTACAAACCGTATCGAACCGCTTGCTGAGATACGGCCGGCTGGAGAGTCCAAAAATCTCTCAGATTTTAAAAAGCAGACAATTTCTCACTCTTCAAATGTTGAAATTATCAGTGAACTTGAGGAGAACTCCAAGCTTCTAGCTCAAATTGACAAAGGCGCAGCTCCACAGCCAAAAAATTTTAAATTGCCTAGGCTAGACTTTTTGCAAAAAGCACCAAGAATAGCAAAAAGGATAAACGAAGAAGAGATAGACCGTAAGATAAAAGAACTTTTAGATAAGCTTAAAAAGTTCAATATCGAAGGAGACG
>JAFGWQ010000131.1 GCA_016937075.1 Campylobacterales bacterium
CTTGTAATTATGAATAATGATTTTATCATTATTTGTTTCTAATTAGAGGAATAAACTAATGTCTACTGTTTTGGGGACATTCCATATTTAACTAAAAGTCAATATATCACGCTTTATGACAGGCTCGGCAAATTTCTCCATTCAGATAACCCGTGGGATAACGACAAAGGGTATATTAATTTGGCCAAAGATATGCCAGAAAACTTTCAGAGAATTAGGTTGTTATTACAGGTACATGTAACTTTCGTGCAGGAAAAGGAATCTCAGCACGCATTTGTTGTTGATATGGGCTCAGAAGAAAAAGACGTGTCGATGATAGCAGCAATAGCGGATGGTGCATTTAAAGTTGGTATATAAAAAAATAGTCGAACTAATCAAAAATTCGCGAGTAATTTTTTTGATTTTCGCGTTCACGCGAATATCGCGGGAGCGCATATATCACACAATATGACATTTTGAGTATAAATCAAACCATTTTCAAATATCACTATATAATATACAAAAAATGGATAGAGCATGAAGATACATTTGGATCTGGATTGTTATTTTGTATCTGCTGAGCGCACACGGCACCCCCGTCTAAAAGGTAAACCCGTAGTTGTAGCCAAAGGCAGCGATAAAAGAATATTTGCAAAGCAGAAAAAAGACGGAGTGATACTAGGCGATACGGGAGCATTCAATAGTATAATGGAGTTTAAAAATAACCCATCTAGAACATGGAGAGATGAGTTTATAGATGAGGATGGAACTGTACGCGGCATAATCATAGCTAAAAGCTACGAAACCAAGCCATACGACATTAAGACAGGCACCGCACTCAAAGATGCGCTTATAATATGCCCAGGGCTTGTAGTGTTGCCTAGTGACCACCTTTTTTATCAAGAGTTATCTCAAAAACTAAAGAGCTTTCTAGAACTTAAGATTCCGCTGCTTGAGCAATATTCTATAGACGAATTTTTTGGAGACCTTGATGGATGGATAGGGGATAATGATACGTTAGAATTTATCACAGGTTTGCGTGATGAGATAATGGACAGATTTGACCTGCCTATCACTATAGGGGCTAGCAAGTCTAAATGGATAGCAAAGCTCATCACAGATAAAGCAAAGCCGTTTGGTGTAAAGGTAGTGAACGCGAGCGATATAGATGATTTTGTAGACCCTATCGGTATAGATGAGTTTCCAGGTATCGGCAGGGCAGTATCTAAAAAACTTAAATCCTATTATATCAATACACTAGGAGAGTTAAAGAAAAGGCCGAGTTTATTAAACAGTTATGGCAAGATGGGACAAGATCTCTACAAAAGGATATGCGGTATAGACAATGAGCCAATAATAGCCTATAGCGACAGAAGGGCCATAAACATCAGTAGAAATTTCAAAGCCGAGCTAGATAGAAATGAAATCCAAAGAAGAGTAGTGATACTAGCAAGGTATCTAAGCCATACCATTATGAAGCTTGGACTTAATCCTACTACTTTTTATTGCAAGATCAGATACGAGCACGGTCTAAAAAACTCACAATCCATCACCCAGGACAGACTATTTAATGAGAGATTCATGATAGATTTAGCTATGGAGATTTTTGATAAACTTGATATGCATAAAAACTATAAGATCCATTATATAGGACTTAGTGTATCAAATTTTATAAACAATAGCAATCAAAAAACATTTTCACTTTTAGATTATCAAGAAGATAAAAAACAATCTATGCTCTCGGCAGGATTGCTTAAAATAAGAGATAAATATGGAGTAGATGTGATTCGCTACGGGTGTGAAAATATTTTTAAGTAGATTTTTCGCTAAAATATTTTGTTTGCTCTGATTCGATAGGTCGCACCAAAGCAAGCCTTGGCGTATTGTGGACTTTTTGGCTACAGAGGCTAGAGCCCAGATGTCAGTTGGCTTGAGGTACGCTATTTGCAGGAGCTGCCGGAGCAGATGGAGCAATTGGCGCACTTATAGGCGCTACAGGAGCAGTAGGCACAATAGTATCAGCCACAGAACGATTACTCTCTTTTGTGTACATATAAGATAGTATCAATGTATTTATGATAAAAGCAGTACCAAGCACAAAAGTAACTTTTGCCAAAAAGCCCATAGGGCCCTTGGCTCCAAATAAAGACTCATTACTTCCGCTATAAGCTCCAAGTCCTATACTAGAGCTTTTTTGAAGCAATACAGATATGGTAATCAAAATCGCCAAAACAATTTGTAATATAAATAATGTAGATGTCATAGTCGTCCAATCAAAGTTTGGGTATAATTTTGGCGATTATATCGAAAAAATATTGAAAACAAGATGAAGCAAAACGATAACATATGAATACAAAAAATCCAAATAACCAAAATGTAATAAAGGAGTTTTCTCGTTTCTCGAAAGATTATAATAGCTATAATCAGATACAAGCCCAAGTTGCCAAACAATTAATTGATAAATTACCACGCGATCATTATACTGCTATTGCGGATATTGGGTGTGGTACTGGGGCATTATATGATCGTTTGATAAATAGTGAGATATCTTTTGAGAGACTTATGGCTCTTGATGCATCAGAACAAATGCTTTTGCTTCACCCTCGCAGCAAAAAAGTAATTACGCAATATTTTGATTTTAATAAATCAAGCAGTTTTGCATCCATAAAAGATAAATTCGATTTAGTATTATCATCGTCTGCGCTGCAATGGAGCAAAGATCTAGATTGGACGATATCGCAACTAGCACATATTGGAGATAATTTTTATGGCGCTATATTTACAAGTAATACTTTTAAAACCATCCACGAGACAGCATCTGTGAGCTCTCCTATATGTACGGCAGATGATATAAAAGAAGCTTTTGACAGATCATACAAAGATACACAATATGAGATATATAGATATAAGCTTTATTTTGATTCAAAGAAAGAACTTTTTAACTACATCAAAAAAAGCGGAGTCAGCGGCGGAGAGCAAAAACTTAACTACAAGCAGACAAAAACATTGATGAGGGAATATCCGCTGGATTGTCTGGAGTTTGAAGTATTGTTTGTAGAAGCTAGCAATTGATTATTTTTTAATTTAGTAGATTTTCTTTTTCCAAAGCATACAGTTCATATCTGATATTTTTGAAGCGTTCAGCAAGTTCGCCGCCCCAGATTTTGGTACTTTCTTCAAGCACTCTGGCCGATTCTTGTGCGCGTTTATAATTGGCTATGAGTATATCTTCGATGTTTGCACGGCTCATTTCACTTTTTGTACTGGGACGAAGAACGTCATTGATGCTATCACGAGACGATAAGAGTTCTAGATACTTCTCGTCAATACGACATTGATGCCTTAGATTTTTTAGTTTAAGAGCTAGGGGGCCGTTGTCATCATGATATCTAGCAATATCTTCGATGACACGGATACCTTCTTTGAGACGATTCAGATTGGCATCAACAAGACGCACAACCTTTGGATCGTTTTTGTTATTCATCTTTTCCGAATATGCCAAGAAGTTGCAAAATAGCAGTGAACATATTTAGAAAATCAAGATAGAGTGAAACTGCAGCATCAACCGGAGAGCTGTATGCTCCGTTAGCTATATTTTGTGTATCATAAATTGTAAATATACCAAAAAGCAATAATACGCCAGCAGTAATAACAAGATGCATTATAGGGCTTTGGAGTACAAAGTAATTAACCAATGAAGCAACTATAACTACGATCAATGTTATAAAAAGTGGTTTGCTCCAGCTTGAAAAATCACTTTTACTGTTTATAGCAAACAAGCTCAATACACCAAAAAGTACAGATGTCATCAAAAATGCATTTCCGATAACCGCACCTTGTCCTGCACCGATAAGCATTGCCAAAAGCGGAACAAGTGAAATACCGGTTGCAAACGTAAACGCAAAAAGAGCAGCCAGATTAAGTGCAGGCTTATTGCGTGTCATCCCTAGGCCAAAAAAGATCATAAAGAGTTCAAAACCAAATATAAACCATTTATATTGCATAATAACATCTGCATACGGCATAGTCGCATATGCACCGGCAGCTGCAGCTATCATGCTCGCAGCCAATAATTGATAAGTTTTTTTCATAAAGCCAACAGACGCACTTTCGATATGTGTCGTATAGCCTGCTTGTGATTGATAGTTTCTATCATATAATGCCATTAAATATCCTTCAAATATTATCTGTGTTATATAGTTTGTATAACCTTCGCAAGTATAGTGATAAACAAATAAATAATAGATTAAAAAAAGATTTTAAAAAAACCTATCAGGCAAAAATATTTTTTTGGTTACCAGGCAGACCAAATTTTTCTATACATTATATATATGCTATTGTTTTGGATAATGACCAATAAACTAAACAATAATTTTTTCAAAATATTTCCACTTTTCCCCAAAAAACCCTTGACATATATTTACTTTGCTGCTATAATACGCGTCCACA
>JAFGWQ010000132.1 GCA_016937075.1 Campylobacterales bacterium
ACTGGGTTAAACATCCTCGTCATCCTGAACTTGTTGCAGGATCTAAATAACAGAGATGCTGAAACAAGTTCAGCATGAAAAATCATATCTCATAATGAACAAATCACATTATCATGAACAAATTTATCCTATTTCAAATATAATTATCAAAATAAGTATGCATTCCACCTCAGGAGAGGTGGAACGAAGTAAAAAGTTGTATTTGTAATTATTGGTGTCATTAAGTTGTTGGTTTATATTTGTTCCCACGGAAACCATGTGAACAAGCTAACGATTGTTTATGTACTTACTGCAACAATTCTTGCTTTTTCTATCGTTCCCATCGTCCCGATGGGAACGCAGATATGAAACATCATAAAATCTATATCTGCATAATCCTCATTCATGTGTATAAAATGAAACCATCTAAAATTAGTTATAATTATGAAAAATAAGTATACGTTCCTATCATGATGGGAACGAGATTACAACTATACGATGGAGGATTTTATGTCAACAACGATCAAAGCAAGCCTCAAGCGGCTAAACGATAATCAGGTTGAGTGGGAAGTTTATGGTACAACGGATTTGGAGCAACTCCATGTGTTTATGAGCGTACAAACTGATCTATACCCGCATCAAGTTGATTCTCATAGCTCTTATCAAAATGAGTATACCGGAAGAGGAATAATTGAGGTGCCTGGCAATATTAGGATTCCGTGGCACGCAAAAGCTATTGGATACCCTGGGAACCAAATGGCAACATTGAATGAAATTTTAGAAACAGGTGAGATTTTTTCTAGTGGATCAGAAACAGTAAAATAAATTTTGTTGATGTAGTGAAAAATAAGTATAAATTTATTCACTCGTTCCAGAAGAGACCATTGAAACGAGGGAAAGAGATACCTATAAATAACGATAATGCCAAAATGGATATTTTTTGGTAGAATCAAACTATAATTTTTAGGATGATGATATGAAGTTAAACAGATTTTTTAAAATTTTTATTCTTATGACGTGTTTTGCAAACGCCGAAACAATTATAGAGTCAAACAAGCTTCATGAACAAATAAATCTGCCTTGTCAGGTTAAAGAGAGTAATGCAACAGATAGTATGAGTAAAGTTGACAAACTGATCTCACTTGCAAAAAGTAAGTTGGGCAGTAGTTATGAGCCTACAAAAGCAGGACCGGATAGTTTTGACTGTTCCGGATTTGTTTACTACCTCTTTACAGCCAATGGTATTTCTATTCCTCGTGAATCAATAGACCAATCCCAAAGCGGTAAAAAGCTTACCAGGGAGGAGTTGCAAAAAGGAGATATTCTATTTTTTGACACTTATGAGAGAAATCATATCAATCATAGTGGAGTCTATCTGGGAGATGGCAAGTTTATCCACTCAAGCTCTGGTAAAGCTTATGGAGTCATAATCTCTGATCTGGATAAAGGTTTTTATTTGGATAAATTTCGGTGGGGTGTGCGAAAAATAGAGGGTGAGGCAAAGTAATTTTCTATTTCTTTTTGAGACTAAAAAGTCTCGATATCAACCAGCTCAACCATAGAACAATCTTTCTTGAATAACTTTTTAGCCGTAGCATCTTCTTCTGCTAAAACTAAAACATCTGCATAATCATCTTTACGCACTTCAAATATTTGAATATCTTTTTGTGTAAATAACTCGATAGTCGTATTGCTCTTGTCAAAACTAACATCAATATTTCTAAGTCCTTTGGCAAATTCACTTTTGATAAGCCTGAGTACTTTTTCATTTTTTAATAACTCTTCTACAGTTACAGAACTATAGAAGTCTCCATCACATAACACCTTGTATGATATCAAAATCCCACCATCCATTTATCACTCCTTATTTGAAATAACATATTCCTTAGCAAAGTAGGGCAACAGGAGATAATTTTAATTTTTTATATTTTATTTTTCTCTTAACTGTCACTTATATTGCCGTTTGATCAAGTGCCAATATTTTAACAATGATATGTTAAGAATAGCCTTGCCGATAAGTCAAGTTCTCATTTTTACATAGTTTTTAATTTAATAATCGAAAAAATGGCTTCAATAAGAGATCAGCGGCGGACATAACCTAAAATACGGCCTATGAAAAAGATAACTAAGCCTGCCATTATGCCTGGAGCAATTTCATAGATAGGAAGCAGAGGAAAATATTTCCATATATAGAGCGTACCTACTCCGCCAGTGAGCATAGTGATCGCGAGTCCTTCGGTCGGCTTTTGACCCAATGCGTAAACAGCAAGCAGAGGGGCAAAGGCTGTTGCCAGTACGCCCCAGGCGTCAAGAACAAGCGAAAAGACGCTCGAAGCACCGCTCAATGCTATTCCTAGTGCAAGCAATACGACAGATGCTGTTGCGATCTTTGCTGCTAAAAGACTGTGCTTTTTCTTTTCTATAAAATCATGTGTCAATGAGGCAGAGCAGCTCAGTATCAGTGAATCCGCTGTTGACATGGTAGCAGCAAAGATCCCTGCCAAGACAAGTCCTATCAAAATTTCTGGCAGCAAGTTTGAGGCTAGAGTGGGGAGTGCAAGCTCCGGGTCGAATTGAGCCGTTTCAGGCAAAAAGATCCTGGCTGCTAGTCCTACACATATCGTAGCAGCGTAAAATAGGATGAACCAACTGTAGTAGTATATCCGTGTTCTAGTAAGATTGTTTGGGTTGTCCATTGCCATAAAACGCACCATGATATGTGGTTGTCCAACAACACCAAACCCCGCAAAAAGCCATCCAAGTATAAATGAAGCCGTATCCACAAAAGATCTATGAATTTCTGATGGAAACCATGCCATATAGTGCGGACCGACTTCTTGGAGGCGTTTGCCAAATGCCTCAATGCCTCCAACGCTATCGATGGATATCCAAAGCATAACCCCCATGGCAATAATCATGACAAACGACTGCGCGGCATCAGTCCAGATAGAGGCACGAATCCCACCAGCATAGGAATAGAGAAGTACAATGGCTGCTCCAATGACTGCGCCGTAATGTCGATCCCATCCGAAAAGAACATGTAGTGCCTTGCCTCCTGCATTCAGCTGAGCCGCAGCATATGCTCCCAAAAAAAACACTGTAACAATCCCTATAAGAAAACGCAATCTTTTGTAATCTTCGCCGGCATGCCAGTGGCTTAAAATCCCACCGAAGCTATGAGCATTTACATTTTCCGTTACAATCCGTAAACGCTTATGTATAAAGAGTGATGCAATAAAATCCCCCACGATCCAGCCGATCATTAGCCATATCGAAGAAAGTCCGACCATGTAAGTGTAGCCGATCATTCCGATGAACATATAGCCACTATTGTTAGTTGCTATAGCCGAGAGAGCAACTAACCATGGTTTGACGTTTTGGCTTGCAAGCAGATAGTCGGTAGTAGAGTTACGAGTTTTTGTTAGAGCTGTTAGCCCGATTATAGCAAAGAGAAATAGAAAAAATAGGAAGCTTCCTATGATCATTATTTCGTCTTTTGGTTGATTTTGGCGATAAATATTTTCCTGTTATGGTTGATAACTTGTGCAGCAACTTTCATGTCTATTCCTTTTGTAGCTATTTACTTGAAGAGAGGATAGTATATCAAAATATATGGTATTTGTTAAATTCTCTCATTTTTGATAGTTGTTGTTATCGTATGCATTCCCGCGAAAACCGCGGGATAAGGAGTATTTTTACTTTGCTGTAGATTATCTTACGCAGTCGAAGAAGTAATCTGTTTGCGCAATATTTTTGGTCTCTTCATCAAGTTGATCAAGAACTGCATTGGTGATCCAAGTAAGAAGATTCAATGCACCTTTGTATCCGCTGATAGAGTATCTGTGCAGATGGTGTCTATCAAAGATAGGAAATCCGATTCTGATAAGTGGAATGCCGGTATCTCTGTAAAGCTCTTTGCCGTAAACGTTGCCAATGAGGAAATCTACAGGCTCTGTAAACAGAAGGCTTCTTAGATGCCATAGATCTTTACCTGCCCAGATATTGCATTCATCTTTCCATAATGATTTGGATAGGATCTTTTTCATATCATCTTCCCAACCTTTGCGCGGAGCATTGTGGCACAAGATATGAGTAGGTATACCGCCCATTTCTACGATGAATGATACAAGACCAAGCAAGAAATCAGGATCACCGTATATAGCAAACTTTTTGCCGTGCATATACGGATAGCTGTCTTGCATAGCATCGACTAGTTGGCTTCTGAGTTTTTTGAGCTCTTCAGGAACCGGTTTGCCTGTCAGTTCGCTAAGTTTCATGACAAATGCATCAGTGCCGCTAAGACCAATTGGATTGGCAGTCACATACTCTTGTTTCCAAATATTTTTAATAGTTTTTGCTGTTTGGATAGTCGAGTATTTTTGCAAGCTAATAGTCGCTTTGGCATTGATAGCTGTTTTTGCATCAGCTAGCGAGGTACCTCCGCTATATAGTTGATATTCGCCTGCTCCGGTATTCCATTGGGCTTCATGGTCGCCTATCATGACTATTTTGTCACCAAACATTGCTGCTATCTCTTTGACTTCTGCTAGTGATCCAAGATACGGTTCAAACCCGGGGATGATGTTGATACGTTCTTCATCAAGTACTTTTTGAGAAACATCCGGATTGAGCTGCTCTAATATACCTTTCATCATATTATCATAGCCTGTTATGTGGCTGCCGACAAAAGAAGGAGTGTGGGCATATGTGATAGCTGTATTGTCCAGCTCGCCCTGGGCTTCTTCTCTAGCGCCGATCACAAAAGCATTGAGGTCATCCCCGATAACTTCTGCCATACAAGTAGTGCTTACTGCTATCATTTCAGGTTTGTACATCGCGTTACAATTTCTCAAACCGTCTTTCATATTGGCAAGGCCGCCAAAAACTGCAGCACTTTCACTCATAGAATCACTTACGCAAGGAGTAGGCTCTTTGAAGTGTCTAGTGAAATAACTTCTAAAATATGCTACACATCCATGGCTTCCATGCACATAAGGCATCGTATTTTCAAAACCAAGACTTGCCATGACAGCCCCTAGAGGTTGACACGCCTTAGCAGGGTTGACAGTGATCGCTTCACGAGAGAGGTTTTTTTCACGGTAATCCCAGCTTTTGGTCCACTCAGCGATCTCATCGACTTTTGACGGATCGATCGAGCCCATATTGCTTTCAAATTCTTTTTTGTTTTTTAATACTTCTTGATATTCTGGTTTCAAGAAAAGTTTTTGTCCATTGACAATTTGTTCTACATTTTGCATATTAAGCTCCTTTCTCTTCTGTGTCCCATGGTGC
>JAFGWQ010000133.1 GCA_016937075.1 Campylobacterales bacterium
CCAATGCGATAAATACGCCAAAATCTTTTTTATCTTTAACAGTACCTGTTACAATATCGCCCACTTTGTGGTTCGTTGCAAATTTTTTAAGCGGTGAATCTTCCATTGCTTTTTTGCTTAGTGAAATTTTGCTTGTTTTGGTGTCAATATTAATGATCTTAACTTCTATCTCATCACCGACATGAAATGTGTTTTTTGCATTGACAGACTTATCCCAAGAAATTTCTTGATTATGCAATAGTCCTTCAATAGCTCCAATTTTTACAAATGCACCAAAATCAGTGACTGATGTTACAGAACCTTTGACAATATCACCAACTTTATGTGATGTTGCAAATGCATCTATAGGTTTATCAACCAAATTTTTCAAACTTACTCTAAGTCTTTTTTTCTCTCTATCGATTTCGATCACTTCTACTTTGATCTGGTCACCGATCGTAAGATAGTCGCCTGGGTGTTTTACATTTTTATCCCATGAGATTTCAGAAACATGTAAAAATGCTTCTAGATCTTCTCCAAGATCAACAAAAGCACCATAAGCTTCTATATTGCTAATAGTTGCAGTAGCAGTATCGCCTACAGAAATAATATTACCGATCTCTTTCCAAGGATCATTGTGAGCATTTTTAATCGAAAGAGAAAGATGTTTTTTCTTTTTGTCATACTCAAGTGCAACTACATTTACTTTGTCACCCTCTTTATAGTATTTAGAAGGGTTTACAGGGCCTTTATGAGAAATATGTGAATAATGAACAAGTCCATCCACACCGCCAACATCTACAAAGATACCGTAGCTTGTAATCATTTTTACAGTACCTTCTACGATTATTTTATCCTCAAGAAGTTTGTTGGCTATTTCATCGATTTTATTGCCTTCTCTGTCAATAAGTTCTTTTCTGGATACTATGACAGAACCTTTATCTTTATCGACTTTAGTAATGATAGCTTTTATTTTTTTGCCTGGAGCATCATTCTTTTGGTTAAGATATGATAGTGTTCTTGGCATGAAAAATTCTAAACCGTCACACTCGATCACGTATCCGCCTTTATTTTTCTTGGCTATCGTACCCTCAATAAGATACTCTTGAGTGTCGTCATAACTTTCAATAAATGCATTTAATGCTGCGCGTTTTTTTGCCAATTCATGTGAAACGATAGGTCGCTCACCTCTTGCACCAGTTATAATGACATCTATATTGTCTCCCTCGCTAAATGCAAGAGTACCGTCACTATTTCTCAATTGATCCAAAGAGATAACTGCCTCTTTTTTTCGTCCAATATCAATTAATGCTTGATTATCGCTTTCATTGATCTTAACAATTTTACCTTCAATCAAATCATTACTTGATTCTTCTCTTTTAAAAGATTCTTCGAGCATTGCTCCAAAATCTACATCTTCTATTTCGATATCTTCGAACTTCATACCGTTTCCTTATTATTTGCCTAATGTGACGATATTATACAATAAATATTTTAAAATACTTAATGCTAATTTATAGTGATTTTTTTTATAGCGTCAATTACTTCATGAACAACCCAATCAGGTGTAGAAGCTCCGGCCGAAATACCGCACAATTTTTTATTATTAAACCACTTACCATTCAATTCTGATGAATTTTCTATCAGATAACTATCTTCGCAATAAGATTTACAGATCGAATGAAGCTGTTTTGTATTTGAAGAGTGCTTTCCTCCAATTACTATCATCACATCTGCTCTTTGTGCCAAAGAAGCTGCTGCATCTTGATTTTCAAATGTTGCATTGCATATGGTATTAAAAACTCTCACTTCTTTACATGTAAACATCAAAGAATTTACAACTTTGGTAAAATCTTCCGGTTTTCTTGTCGTCTGGGCAACAACGGCTATTTTGCTTCGAAGATGAAGAAGTGACGCTTCTTGCTCATTTGATACCACAAAAACTCTAGAAGAATCCACGCCATAACTCATAACACCTTTGATCTCAGGATGGCTAATGTCTCCAAAAATAACAATATCATAGCCTTCAAGGCTCATTTTTTGTACTATTTGCTGAGGTGTTGTCACGTACGGGCATGTTGCATCAATGATTATATTATCTTGTTTTTTTAGGCTTTCTAGTTCATGTTTTGGGATGCCGTGCGTTCGTATAACTACGGATTCTTGGGGTGCAATATCACTTAATTGTTCCGCTAAACCGATATTGTATCCTGCTTTGAGTCTATATATCTCATCTTTATTATGAATAAGCGGACCATATGTTTTGCTGTTTGGATGCTCTTCTGCTATTCTAATAGCTCTTTTAACCCCGAAACAAAACCCATACGAAGATGCTAGTTCTATTTCCATTAAGAAACCTTGGTTATGGTTTTTAGGATATCAAAGAAGTTTGGAAAAGATGTATCTATGCATTCAACATCTTCTATATTCATACCGCATACAAGTCCTGCTATGGCAAAACTCATAGCTATGCGATGATCACCATAGCTATTGATAGTAGCTTGATTTAAAGTACCGCCTATAATTTCATAGCCGTCTTCAAACTCTACACACTCTATGCCGCAAGCTTTGAGTCCATTTAGCACCGAGCTTATCCTATCACTCTCTTTTGCACGGAGTTCTTTTGCATCACTTACCTTGCTTTTACCCTCAGCTAATGCCATTGCGATTGAAAGAGCCGGCAGCTCGTCTATAAGCCAGGCTATGTTTTGATCGACACTTACTGCTTTCAATTTGCCGTTGTACGAGATTTTAATATCTCCGATAGGCTCATATATATCCTCTTTGAGTATATATTCGATATCTGCTCCCATGCGCTCAAGAATCTTATATGCTTCTATGCGCGTTGGATTGAGAGTGATATTTTTTAGATGCACTTTTGCATCTGGAATAATAGCTGCAGCCACAGCAAAGAAAAAACCGCTTGATGGATCGCTAGGTACTGTGATATCAAGCGGATCGAGAGGTTTATGCAGAGGATGTATCTCTATCCAGCCGTCATTATTCACCTCTAGTTTTGCGCCCATGCCGCGAAGCATTCGTTCCGTATGGTCTCTGCTTAAAAGATTTTCTTTATAATAACTTATACCGTCTGCCTTGAGTGCTGCTAGGATCATAGCTGATTTTACTTGAGCAGAATCAATAGGAGAGTGATATCTAAATGCTTTTAGTGTGCCGCCTCGTATAAATAGCGGCGCTTGGTTGCCATTTTTTCTGCCATCTATCTTGGCACCGATGCTTCGCAAAGGCTCCACTACTCTCTTCATTGGACGAGAGCGAAGGTATTTATCGCCCGTAAGGACGAATGCGCCGTCAACTCCTGCGAGCAAGCCGCAATAAAGGCGCATACCGGTCCCCGCATTGCCGCAATCAAGAACATCATCGGCTTCTTCTAGATGCGATGGTGGAATTATGGTTATATTGCTTTCGTCCTGGATGACACTTGCTCCCAGCATTGATGCAATTTTAAGAGAATTGAGCGTATCTTCAGCTTGTAAATAATTTCTTATCGTGGAAGGTTTGTCGCTAAGTAGTGAAAACATGGCACATCTATGCGATATTGATTTATCCGATGCTATATCGTCACATACTATATCAAAACCGCCTACAATAGAAGCAACATTTACTTTTTTCATCTCAATGCTGCTCCAAAATTATCTCCAAGTGCCAAGAGAACATTGCTAGTGACATTTTCTATTACTTCTTCGTCGAGTGTATTCTCTTGAGATTGGATAAACAATCTAATGGTCAAACTAACATTGTCACCAAATGATTCATCTTCATAAATATCCACAGGATAAACACTGCGCAATATAGGCAAAGATAATTCATCGATAGCACTTTTGACTTGTGCATATGAAATTTCTTTTGAGATAAGAACGCTTAGATCCTTATATACACCCTGATAGTTAGAAATTGGATTTACTAAAATATGTTTTGGCATCAGAGCTTCAAAATCTAATTCTGCAATAAAAGTATCATACAATCCCAACTCTTCTTGAGCTACCGGGTGCAGTTTGCTAACATATCCGCAAACATTGCCATCGATCAAGATATTAGCAGATTGATATGGGTGTATGAGTTTATTTGCATCATCACACCCTTGGAGCGCAAAA
>JAFGWQ010000134.1 GCA_016937075.1 Campylobacterales bacterium
ATAAAACTTGCCAAATGTGGCGGCATATCAGAAGCTATCAAGATAGCCAATAAGGCCAAGGAGTTTGGGGTCTCCTGCATGATGGGCTGCATGCTGGAAGGTCCAATAGGCATAACGGCCGCCCTGCATGTAGTTTCAGCCCAACCTGATGTCATTACCATGATAGATCTTGATGCGGTTGCCCTACTCTCCGAGCCGCCTAGCAATTGCAGTGTTATATTTAATGAGAGTAACATTATACTTTCTAATAAAAGCGGACTTGGTATAAAATATGAAAATTAATGAATATCATTTTATTCATAAATAAAATGAATGTAGGATTTAATATGCAAAACAAACTATATATACTTACAATAATGTTATTTTCCATGCTTCATGCGGATTATTATCTCATGCCTAGTGCTAGAGAACAAAGCAAAATAGACAATATGCCAAAAGCAACTATCAAAGATATGCAAACCATACCACAAAACCCAAATGCATATGTCTCTCAAATCAAACCATTTCACACAATCGAACAAAAAAAACTAGACGATGAATATAATGAACGATATTTTGGACCATGGAGTATGAGTGAAATCAATATTTCAATAGAAGACTATGGGTGGGAAACCCGTTTTGTAAGAAAAAAACCGATTTATACCGCAAGAGCCAAAATAATACCGCCCGCTATTTATGAAGAATGGATAACAAATGCACAAATGGAACTGTTTAATACACAAAAAATAAAAGCTATAACCATCAAAAGAACAGATCTAAAATCACTTCCGACCAAAGAGTCTTTTTATCGTGATCCCCATCAGACAGGAGAAGGGTTTCCGTTTGACTATAATCAAAACAGTGCTTATCCGCCCAATATGCCGTTGCTCATTTCTCACTTTTCAAAAGATGGCAAATGGGCATTTGTGCATGGTGCATATGCTTTTGGATGGCTCAATTTAAAAGATATTGCTATAGTTGATGAAGATTTTATAAAACAATTCAAAAATGGACATTATGCTATAACCGTAAAAGACGATCTTAGATTATATGAAAATAAAAAACCCATAAGTTTAGTCAAATTAGGCACCCTGTTCCCGTATGACAATGAAGGTTATTTTTTTGCAACCAAAGATAAAAAAGGTATGGCAAAACTTAATAAAGCCAAACCTACATATAGCGGGATCATTACTTCTAAGCCTATAGCATTTACTCCGCGCAATGTCGCTAGAATAGCAGGTTCATTTATAAATGAACCTTACGGATGGGGAGAAAATTATGAAACCAGGGATTGCTCTGCACTAACAAGAGATTTTTTTGCACCGTTTGGTATATTTTTAGAGCGTAATTCAAGAGATCAGGCAAAAGACGGAACACAAATATCTCTAATTGGCTTAACCGCGGAAGAGAAAAAAGCAAAAATTCTTAAAGATGCCATTCCGTTCAGATCCATGCTATTTGTTCCGGGACACATAGTGCTTTATATGGGACAATTTCAAGGCGAACCTGTAATAATGCATTCTTATTGGGGTATCAGACAACAAGATTTTAGCAAACTTATCACAGGACGAACCATTATAACCACAACCGAACCTGGCAAAGAGTTACCTTTTGTTAGAAAAGAGAGCCAGCTCATTGAAACCCTACAAAGCATTGTATTGTTTTAATTTTGATAGAATGTCGCCCATGAAACATTTAAAAACATTCAATACACATATATTGGCCGGCAGATACAAAGGGAAGGTTATATCAATTCCTGCTATTGATACTACCAGAAGTTCAAAATCGATACTCAAAGAGTCATTTTTCAATACCTTGCAATTTGATATTATAGATAAAAATTTTGTAGAAGTTTTTGCCGGCAGCGGCTCAGTAGGACTCGAAGCATTAAGTCGTGGCGCCAAACATGCCTATTTTATAGAAAAAAATCAAATAGCTTTAACTACTTTGAGAAATAACATCAAAAATATAGATCCATTAAATGCTACGGTATTTAGTGGCGATAGCTTTGAAAAATTTTATACAATTTATAATATTATCAAAGCCAAAAATATCAAAACTTATTTTTATTTCGATCCGCCATTTTCTGTCCGAGAAGGAATGGAAGAGATATACCAAAAGACTCTTGCGCTTATTGCAACAATAGAACCAAATGTTTGCGAAATGGTAATAATAGAACACATGAGCAATCTCGAACTACCTTCTGCAATAGGACAATTGTCTCTTTGGAAAACAAAAAAATTCGGCAAAAGTACTCTTAGCTATTATAAATAATTTGTATTATCAAGGAATTAAAAACAGCTAAAATGGTCAGATGCTGCTTTTTAATTCTTCATGTTCTTTCAATAATTTCGCCTCATAAAGAAAAATTGACGGTTTAAACTCTGTTTTTTTAACCTTGTCATATTGTGCCAGCGAGAGATAGAGTTTTTCTTTGGCCCTAGTGACTGCTACATAAAAAAGCCTTCTCTCTTCTTCGAGATCTCCGCCTTTGCTCATTAGCTTTGTATTTGGAAATCTTCCATCCATTAGATCGATCACATAAACCTCCAAAAATTCCAAGCCTTTACTGGCATGGACGGTAAGTAGATTTACACCCTCCCCTTGGCTTAATTCGCTTCCACCCAATATCATAGCATTCAAAAATCTGGCTAGATCATTATAGTGAGTAGCCAATTCATATAATAATTTGGCCTTTTGCACTATTCTTTCTTTGGCTAAATTATATTTGTTGTTATCAACCTCTCCATTTTTTAATCTCGAACGGCCTAGCGACAAATTCTCTATAACTTCAAGGTAGATTGGAGATTTAATGAGTTGTGATAACATTTTTGCAGGATTTTTTTCATATTTTACATCACGTAAATATGCACAAAAATCATCAAAGAATTTCATATTTTCACTGCTAATTTTATCGTGACCATGAAGCGGATGGTTATGATCGGATTTAATATCTGCTTTTTTTTCTTCGATCCATTCTTCTTGGAATAGCCCTGATTGCTGCGAGCGTATAGTTTTTGGCAATGATAATACACTAGGATCTAAAATGCCATTCATGAGATTACCTTTGCCGCAATGAATCAACGCTAAGAAAAATTCTTTTGCCAAGGCAGGGCCTACACCTCTTGCATATTCAAATATATGCAAAAATGCCATCATATCTTTAGGATTTGATTTTAGACTAAGCATATCAAGTAAAAATTTAACTTCTTTCGCATCAAAAAAACTAGTGCCACCCTTGCGTTTACACGGAATACCAAGCTCTCTTAGAGTAGCTTCTATGCCGTCTGCGCTTGAGTTATTGCGAAAAATCACTGCTATTTCATCGTATGGAACGTGTGATGTTTTTATAGAATGTGATATGGCATGATATTGTTCAAAAAGCTCATGATAAACTAAAAGTTTTGGCGCACTATCCTCTCCTTCTCTACCTACACGTAATTTTTTGGGATATATGCGAGGGTTGTACTCTATCACACGATTTGCTAAGGCCAAAATAGACGCTGTAGATCTATAATTAGTAATCAAAGAAAACAGATTTGCATTTTTGTATCTTTTTGTAAAGGTAGATATATTTTCTATATTTGCCCCATTAAATGCATAAATACTCTGATCATAATCTCCGACACAAAATAATGAGTTTGGCTTCATGGCATCTATGAGTGCGCCTTGTAATGTATTTGTGTCTTGATACTCATCGACTAATATTTCATCAAACCCTATATCAGAAATCTTTAATTCCTCAATTGTTCGCAATAAAAGATCATTGAAAGAGACAAATCCGTATTCTCTTTTTTCTATTTCAAATTTTTCTATTATTGCTATATATTTATCAATAAACGGCTCATGATCTATATACTTTTCCAAAAACCAATCTTCAAAAGGATCCAAAGATGCATTTTGATACAAACTATAAAGCTCATATAGATACAAAGCAGAAAATGGTTCTCCATCAATGCGAGAAAAATCATATGTTTCATAAATACTTTTGAAAAGTGTTTTTAACTCACTTGGCTGCTTGAGCACAAGTTCCCCATGTTTAGCTTTGAGCCATCTATAACAAACAGCATGAAAAGTACCAGACTCAATGACCGATACGATCTCTTTTGGAAAATA
>JAFGWQ010000135.1 GCA_016937075.1 Campylobacterales bacterium
AAAAGATTTGTACGATGCTACCAATTTTACGGATTTTAGACACTACGAATTAGTTATCGTGGTTGACGAAGGCGTTAAATTTTCACTTGAAAGATATATAAACGAAGTCAAACGCAAAAAGAATGAAACCAAGATCATAGTTCTGGCTACAAATCCAAAAACACAAGGTGTTTTTTTCAATCTTGGCGCAGATGACGTTATATGCCATCACTGTGAGTATCCTGATCTGATCGCAGCTAGGGTGCTTGCAAACATGCGTCATCTTTTTGGCACTACTATCAATATAGGTCAATTAGTCATAGACATCGCGAACAAAAAAATAGAATACAATCAAAAAAATGTCTCACTAAACGGCAAGACATTTGATATCTTAGCTTATCTTGCATTGCGTAAACAAAGAGTGTTTTCTAAAGATGAGATTATTAATGCACTTTGGGAAGAACCGGAATATGTCAGCGACAATACTGTCGAAGTAGCTATCAATCAAATTCGTAAACGCCTTAAAAATATATTGGGATTTCAAGTTATACACACTGTTCGTCGTCGTGGCTATAAATTTGCATACTAAACAATAAAATATTGTCTAAAAAATAATCAATAGTTGCATTTTTTTATTCCACTATAATGATATAATCTAGCCATATTTTCTTGTAAAAAGGCAATTTAATGGCTGATGCTTATATTATCAATACTTTATTTGTAATATTTTCCACGACACTGATAATCCTCATGGTTCCGGGTTTTGCAATGCTTGAAGCAGGAATTGTAAGAACAAAAAACGTTACTAGTGTTTTGACTGTAAACGTTATGATATATGTTGTTGCATCAATATCATTTATACTTATTGGGTATCACATCGCATTTGGCAGTATCAAGATAGACACTATGAGTCCTTTGGCATTCATGATGTTCCAAATGGCTTTTGTCGGAAAAGCCATCAATATTATGAGCGGCGGTGTCGGTGAAAGAGCAAAGATATTTCCGCTTACCCTTTTTACTCTGATCATGGGTGCATTGATCTATCCTTTGATCGTAAACATCTCTTGGGGCAGCGATATATTAAAAGATACATTTCTTGATATCAATATGCATGATCTAGCAGGTTCTGCCGTGATCCACTCAACAGGCGGATGGGCACTTTTGGCTGCTATTTTGATCATAGGCTCAAGAAAAGGCAGATATATAAATGACCAGATCAAAGTAATCCCTGCTTCAAATATACCTCTCTTTACACTTGGAGCTTTATTGCTTTGGATAGGTTGGTTTGGTTTCAATGGCGGATCGGTGGGGAATATCGCCTCAAAAGAAGCGGCCGACACTGTAGCGCTCACTATTTTCAATACCAATACGGCTGGGCTTGCCGGGGCACTCTTGGCCGGTATTTTTATCTATCTTAGGTATAGGCTTTTTGATATTACAATGATATTAAATGGTGCATTAGGAGGACTTGTAGCCATCACTGCCGGTGCAGACCTGTATGGCACTGTCGACTCACTTATCATCGGCGGGGTTGGCGGGGTTTTGGTGGTGATCGCTGTTCCGCTATTTGATAAAGTTCGAATAGATGATCCCGTAGGAGCTTTGTCTGTTCATTTGATAAATGGAATCTGGGGGACATTGGCGGTAGGAATATTTGCTGATACCATACCGCTTCTAGGTCAAATCAAAGGTATAACAGTAATTGGAATATCGGTATTTACCATCTCTTATGCCACTATCTATACTATAAATAAATTTATGGTCTTTAGAGCGTCAGATGATGCTCAGCTTGAAGGACTTGATGTAAGCGAATGCGGTATAGAGTCTTATCCGGAGTTTAGAAGGGTTATATAAAATTTTGTCATTGGGAACGAAGCAATTCATTAAAATGTGAGATAGTTACGCTTCGCTCACTATGACATTGCTCCGTCATTATGAGAACACAAAGTGTTCGTGATAATCCAAAAAGAAATCACTAAAAACTAAAAACTTCTTCTCCCAGCCTTCGGCGGTCTCTTTGAGACATCGCCTTTGGTTTCGAAACCCATAAAGGCAAAGCAGTTTGCCTTTATTTAACGGTTTCTCACCTGCTCTATCCAATAAGGTATATATTTCATCTCTTTTGCCAAAGAGCTGCTTCCTCCATGGCCGGGATATATTTTGAAATTTCCATCCATCACGGATACTTTTTTTAGACTTTTAAGCATATCTTTGGCGCTTGAATACGGAAAATCCCATCTGCCGATAGACCCTGCAAACAAAAAATCACCGCTAAACCATACATTACCTATCTCAATGACACTGCAGCCTGGCGTATGGCCCGGAAAATGATGAAACTTGACATTGATGCCTTCTATGTCAACTATCCCGTCTTCTTTAACTTGAAAATCAGGAGTGCTTGGCGGGGTTCCTTGCGCAAATGGATCATTTGACAGCATAAAGGCATCTTGCTTTGGAACATAGATCGGAATATTTAATGCTTCTTTTAGAGCTTGATTGCTCCAAACATGATCAAAGTGCCCATGAGTATTGAGAATAGCTACCGGATTTTTGACATTTTTGAGCACCCAAGATACAGCCCCGACACCCGGATCTATGATAAAATCTTTGCCGTCAACTGTTGCTATGTAACAATTTGTTTGATATGGACCCATTGGCTGAAATTTAACTTGCATATAATATAATTCTCCTATGAATTTTCAACAAACCCTTCACGATGCACTTATAACCAATGATATAAATACAAAAGAGGATTTAGCCGGTCAATGTTTTTCGTATTGTACCAAAAACAATATCGAAACTCCATCCAATTTTTCGCCTATCGTATTTAGCAAACCGTCATATCATGATATTTGCAATATAGTCGACCCAAAAGAATTACCAAAAAGAAACCATTTGGATACTAACGAAGGATTGGCAAGATTGGTACATGCGATCACACATATAGAATACAGTGCCATTGATCTGGCTCTCGATGCAGTTTATAGATTTCACAAGATGCCTCAAGAGTTTAAGATAGATTGGCTTGAAGTAGCCATAGACGAGATACTGCACTTTAAGATGTTAAACTCTATTTTAGAAGACTTGGGCTACAAATACGGTGATTTTGATGTACATCAAGGATATTTTGACATCTCTAGACAAACCGATATAAGTGCGCTCGAACGTATGGCAGTAGTACCTAGATATTATGAAGCGGCAGGACTGGATGTCAATCCGCAAATCATCAAAAAACTAGACAACAAACGCAAAAATCCCATAGTAAAAAGGATTATAGATGCTCTTTATGTCATATTGGATGAAGAGGTGACCCATGTTGGCAAAGGGGATAAGTGGTTTAAGTATCTTTGCACGCAAAACAATATCGATGAACAAGTGTACTTTGATATACTAAGTAAATATGAGCTGACTAGCAAACATCGCCCTCATATAAATGTGGAAGCTAGAAAATTAGCAGGATTTAGCTGCAACGAGATCAAACAGCTTGGCGCAAAAGAGTGCATTTGAGTGAAAAACAAGCACTCAATATGAATTCTTTTTGTTGTTTGGACGGCGATATTCTTGTTTTAAATGTCTTAGGAACCCCTGCTGCCAAAAGAGACCATATAGGCAGGCCAAAAGGAAATCAACTGCGAATCAGTGTGACCGAGAAGCCCATCAGAGGCAAAGCTACCGATCATATGGTAAGATACCTTGCAAAAGAGTTTGATGTTTTGATAAATGATATAGAAGTGGTTTTTGGCAAATATAATATCAACAAACAGCTCAGGATAAAACAGCCCAAAAAATTACCCGCTGTTATACAAAAAGAGATAAGCAAACTGCCGATTGATATATGAGAGCTACTCAAACACCCCGCTCTCATAAAGCCATCTGCCCTCTTCTTTCAAAAACCTGCTTTTTTCTATAAAATGCGCGCCGCTTAATATTTCATCAAACTGAACATAAGCCTCACTATCTCCATCGATAAATTCTAAGATCTTTAACCCGTCAAAATTTATATTATCACAAAATCCAAATATGTCTTCTTCCCACTGCTTGATATCATTTGTAAAATCAGTGTTATCGGGGTGGGTAGTAGATATTATATATCTTGCATTTCTCAAAACAAATGCGCTATATCTTGACCTCATCAAAAGCGTAGCATTGGCTGGTATCACTCCTTTGTGATATGGTTGACAACATTTTTTGTATTTCTTGCCGCTATGGCATGGACATTGGTCATTTACAGATATCTTCATATAGATATTATATCAATTTGTCTTTGAATTGCATATCACATCTTGTAACTTTTGATACAATGCTCCTCTTTGGGCAATCTCATCACCTTTTTGCTTTGTTTGTTTATACTTTGTACATATTTGGCAA
>JAFGWQ010000017.1 GCA_016937075.1 Campylobacterales bacterium
ACATTAATCATGACGGCCATAAAATAGTATGGAGCTTTTTGTATATCTATATCTAATATGATACCAAGTTCAAAAGTGTCATACGGTTTTGATTCAAATAATTCATCTATAGTTTGAGACATATTTATTTCCAGTTAAGTTTATTATTGTAGAGTTAAGTTTGTTCTTGTATATGACAAAGACCGCTATGGTATTATCTACACCTGCTCCCTCATGAGCAATGGTATCAACACCCATTGCTCCGCCGCTAACTATACAAACTCCTCTTTTTGACAATGCTTGAGCTAAAGTATAGGTATATTGTTTAGTATAAGGGGACGGTGTGCGGCTTCCCACTATAGATACTTTTGGGCGATTTAAAAGAACGATCTTGCCTTTATAATATAGATTTTTAGGATAACTTGCCATCGATTCAAGTTCTGAAATTTTTTCTAATATTATCTGCGGCATAAATTTCCTTTTTTGAAAATTATGCCATATGAATAAAAAGAGGATTAAATAAATGTCAAAATGAAATTTTTAAAAGATATTAATTAATTTTCGTATAAAAAGTATGAAAATTTTATCATATACCTGCTTTGTTAAATACATCATCGATATTAAGTTTGATCCAATTTTGATCCATCCACTCTTCTGGTCGCACCTCAACGCCTTGAATCAAAACTCCAAAATGAAGGTGATCTCCTAACGCTAACCCGCTCATACCTGTTGTGGCTATCACATCATCCGCATGAAGCTCCTTGCCTTCATTAACAAGTATTTCATTGCAGTGACCGTATATTGTATAGAGTCCCATTCCGTGGTCAATTACTGGCATATTGCCATATATTCCATTATCTCCGGCAAAAATAACCCTCCCTGCATTTGTCGATACAATCGGGGCATTCTTAATACTCGCAAGATCAATCCCGGCATGATAAGAGAGCGATATCTCTTTTTTTGTTTTAGGGTCATAATAATAGTGTCTTGAGTCGCCAAAACTTGCAACTTTTGCTCCATTTTTTAAAGGATAAAAAGGTTTGACGCTCCATTTGTTTATAATATTTTGATTGACACCAAATGTTTTTTGAGCTATAAACTTCTCGTTGGTTATTCTCATTGTTTCATTGACAAATCGAAATCGATCAATCCTATCCGTAATAGCATCAGCTTCTTGACTTTTAGATGCAAGTTGAGCTATCTTGCCGTCTATAAAACTATCACTTGCTTTAATCCAAGAAACATCATATTGTTTACTTTTTGTATAAAATGGAATATGAGCTTGAGAAATATTTTTTGCTTTATCTAGCGCTGTGACATGTGCTGAAAAATTTTGCTCCAAAAAAGGCCATGCAATCAAAGCTGCATAGTAGCCCTCTTTTTTATAAGGAGCAGCTTTAAACTGCTTTGTACCAATATCAACATAGATACTCTCTAAATTTTCATCATTTGCTTTAAATACAACAAGTGCGCTTCCTCCTTGAGTGATAGAGTATGAGTTTGATAGCAGCTCGACATGAGGTCTTTTTGTGTCAACATTAATATCAACAATCTTCGTTGCCTCGTTGCCTCTAAAAAAATTCCAATAACTCGTATCCGTAACGACAATTTTTAACTTTAGATGCTTTGCTTCTGAATCCAGTGCACCTTTTGGGTAAAGTGCATTAAGATTTTTATTACGACTATTTGGAGCAAAGCCGCCTTGAGAAAGAACTATTTGTGTCTTGCTATCACTCATAATAAGCTTAAAGCTCTTGAGTGCCATATTATCTTTCACGGCTATAGCGATTGGTTTATTGGTATTCCAATAGATTACATCAGCAACATCAATCTTCGGGGCGATCCTTTCAAATTGTGGAGAGAAATATATAAAAACTCCGCCCCCTACAAACAATAACAGAAAAAGTATAGTTATAAATTTTTTCACGAATAGCCCTTTTTTTGATAAGATTTATGAGTAAAATAATGCCAAAAATGAACTTTGGTTGAAGTAAAGCAAGGATATATTTGGCGTTATATTTCAATGAGGCTAAAGAAATTGTTTTTTTGATTTTTGTTTAGTTGTGTTTGAAAATTTATAAAAAGAGCGACTAGTCGCGAGTGTTTCACGATGAAGATTTGAGTACAATGCAATAATGTTATTTTTGTTTAGTTTGTTGTAGATTTGGGTGCTTGAGCGAAGGAGGCTACAAATAGTAGCTGATTGAGTCCAACGCTCGAAGATATAGTGAAATAAACAAAAAGAATTAATTTGTCTCTTGGTCTACTATTTTATTGGCTTTGATCCAAGGCATCATTTCTCTAAGTCTTCTACCGGTTACTTCAACCGGATGAGCTTTGAGATTATTTCTCTCGGCATTCATTCTAGGGTAGCCTGATTGTCCTTCAAGTATGAAATCTTTAGCGAATTTACCGTTTTGGATCTCTTTAAGAACTTCTCTCATAGCTCTTTTTGATTCTTCATTGATAACTCTAGGACCGCTTACCATATCGCCGTACTCAGCAGTGTTTGAGATAGAGTAACGCATATCGGCGATTCCGCCTTCGAAGATAAGGTCAACGATAAGTTTCATCTCATGAAGACACTCAAAATATGCCATTTCAGATGGATAGCCTGCTTCTGTAAGAGTCTCAAAACCAGCTTGGATAAGTGCGCTCACGCCGCCGCAAAGTACTGCTTGCTCACCAAAAAGGTCAGTTTCTGTTTCATCTTTGAATGTTGTTTCAATGATACCTGTTCTTCCTCCGCCAATAGCGCTTGCGTATGAAAGAGCCAATGCTTTTGTAGTACCGCTAGGATCGCTATGGATAGCGATAAGGTCCGGAATTCCTCCGCCTTTTACAAATTCGCTTCTAACGGTATGGCCCGGAGCTTTTGGAGCTATCATAGTTACATTGATATCCGCTCTTGGAATGATTCTTCCGTAATGGATATTAAATCCATGTCCAAATGCTATAGTAGCGCCTGTTTTAAGATTTGGTTCAATTTCGTTTTTGTAAACTTCAGCTTGAGACTCATCAGGAAGCAATATCATAACTACATCAGCTTTAGCGGTTGCTTCCCCAACATTATAGACTTCAAAACCTTTTGCTGCTGCTTTGCCCCAAGATGCGCCGCCCTCTTTAAGTCCGATTATGACTTTTACGCC
>JAFGWQ010000018.1 GCA_016937075.1 Campylobacterales bacterium
AAAGGAAAAGATATGTCATTAAAGTGTGCGTTTGTATTTCCCGGCCAGGGTTCTCAAGCAGTAGGTATGGGAAAGGATTTCTTTGAAAATTCGTCTATTGCAAAAGAGATGTTTGCTGATGCAAAAGCAAGAACCGGTATAGATTTTGAAAATCTTTTATTTACAGAAAATGAAAATTTAGCTCAAACAGCATATACTCAGCCTGCCATATTGTTGGTGAGTGCTATTGCAAATAGACTTTTTGTGGAGAAAACCGGTATCGTTCCGGTACTTACTCTTGGCCACTCACTAGGTGAGTTTTCTGCTCTTGTGGCTGCAGGTGCCCTTGATGCAATCGATGCAGTAGAGCTTGTAAATCTTCGAGGTCAACTGATGGCTGAAGCGTGCTCAAAACAAGAAGTAGGTATGCTTGTTTCATTGGGACTTGATGATGCAGCAGTAGAGGGTATTTGTGCTGAAGCCAGAGCAAATGGCAAACAAGTTTGGGCAGTGAATTATAACTCAGATGGCCAGATAGTAATCGCAGGTATCAAAAAAGACCTCGAAGAACTAGTCGATACACTAAAAGAGGCAAAAGCAAAAAGAGCAATGCTTCTTAATATGTCGGTTGCTTCACATTGCCCATTGCTGGATAGTGCAGTCGCGCCATTGGAAGAGAAATTGCAAGAGATGTTAAAAGAGAGCTTCATAGCTCCTGTTATATCAAATGTTACTGCAAAACCTTACAATACAAAAGCAGAGGCTTTAGAGTTACTGCCAAAACAACTTGTTATGCCGGTACTTTATAAGCAATCAATTGCAAATATTGATAATGATGTAGATTGCTATATAGAATTTGGACACGGCAATGTGCTCAAAGGACTTAATAAAAGCTCAACTTCTAAACCGCATTTCAATGTAAGCGATATGGCAAGCCTTGAGGCAACTATTACTACACTAAAAGATATGCAATGAAAATAGCAATAATTGGAGCAATGAGAGAAGAGATAGATCCTCTTTTGTCTAAAATGGATAGTGTGATAGAGACGCAATATGCCAACAATATATATTATGAAGCGATATATAATGGTAAAAAACTTGTTATTGCATATTCCAAAATAGGAAAGGTATTTTCAGCACTCACTGCGACGATCTTGATAGAGAAATTTGGATGTCAAATGGTCTTGTTTTCCGGTGTTGCCGGAGCTATTAGCAGTGAACTTAAAATCGGTGATCTTATCATAGCAGATGGATTATGCCAACACGATCTGGATATCACAGCTTTTGGACATCCATATGGATATGTACCCGAAGGAGAGGTATGCATACCAACAGATACCAAGCTAAGAGAGATAGCCAAAAAAGTAGCTTCAAACAAAGGCATCGCTCTAAAAGAAGGTATCATAGCTACAGGAGACCAATTTGTGGCATGCAGTGATAAAAAGAGCTGGGTGGCTGAGACTTTCAAAGCATCTGCATTGGAGATGGAGGGAGCTAGTGTCGCAGTAGTGTGTAACGCTCTAGGTATCCCATTTTTTATACTTAGAGCCATAAGTGACACGGCCAACGATGAAGCCGGCATGGATTTCGATACATTCTTGGAGAGTTCTGCTAAGATAAGTGCGGATTTTATACTAGATATGGTAGACGAGATTTACGCTTAATTGGTATATTTTATCCACAGCCACATGCTTTTGCATGCGGTTTTATTTGTTATATGGTGCCAGTTTATATTTCTCATTTTGCACGATTAGAATGAGTTGCGAGCTGCATGCATAAGCAAAATAAATCCACAATAATTAGCTACTAAACGACAAAATGGTATAATAAAAGAAATCACTTATATGGCATATCAAATTGACAGAATTAGAAAATATAAACAACAAGATCAAATCTCCTAGTGTAAGCAAAAAACTTTTGCGCATAGTCGGCAAAACAAATGCCACATTTAAACTGATAAATGAAGGTGACAAAGTACTAATTGGACTTAGCGGAGGCAAGGATTCTTTGGCACTTGTGCATATCATTAAGCATATCCAAAGACACGCGCCTTTTAAGTTTGAGTATGAAGCATGTACGATTAATTACGGTATGCCAAATGAGCAGTATGAAGCCTTATCGGCTCATTGCAAAGAGCATGGCATACCTCATAAGATCTTTGAAACCAATATATTTGATATTTCACAAGATACCATCCGTCCAAATAGCTCTTTTTGTAGTTATTTTTCGCGCATGAGAAGAGGCGCTTTGTATACATATGCACAAGAAGGCGGATTTAACAAGGTAGCTCTTGGACATCACTTGGATGACGCGGTGGAGAGTTTTTTTATGAATATGTTTTATAATGGAACCATGAGAAGCTTGGCGCCTATCTACAAGACTGAAAGAGGATTCCATCTCATTCGCCCTCTTATACAAGTGAGAGAATCGCAAACCAGAGCTTTTGTGGAAGACAATTCTCTTGTTGCTATAGGAGATGAAGCATGTCCGGCTATGTTGAAAAATGTCAAGATGCCGTTTGCCAGAGCCAAGACAAAAGAGTGGCTGCAAGATATGGAAAAAGAGAATAAAAATCTATTTAAGATGATGCAAGCATCACTGTCACATATTCATGATGATACTTTTTTGGATCCTACTAGATGGAAAAGAGATGATATAAATAAGGTAGAAGGATGAAGGTAGAAGCGAGCAAAGAACAATTTATAGCAAATGAGTCCGGAAGAATCGATAAGATATTAGCAACGTATCTAAATGTCAGCAGGAATCAAATAGAGAAACTTATAGAAAAAGGCTTTGTGAAGGTCAATGACAAAGATGTGACAAAAACAAGCCACAAGGTGCATATAGGCGATAGTGTGCTGTATTCATTGCCTGAAGCGGAACATAAAATTGCTATGAATGTTGACTTTGATGTAGAGGTATTATACGAGGATGAACATCTAATGGTGGTCAATAAGCCAAGCGGGCTTGTGGTGCATCCCGCACCAAGCGTCAAAGAACCGACCCTTGTTGATTGGCTTATACAAAGAGGTATCTCCCTCTCTACTATTTCAGGAGAAGAGAGACACGGCATAGTTCATCGTATAGACAAAGAAACTACAGGAGCTTTGGTAATCGCCAAGAGCAATGAGGCCCATGAAGCTCTTAGCCGACAGCTAGAAGATAAGAGTATGGGTAGATATTATGTAGCATTGATAGATTATCCACTCAAAGATTCATGCGAGGTTGAAGCTCCGATTGGCAGAAGCACACACAATCGTCTCAAAATGGGTGTAGTCGAAAGCGGTAAAAGTGCAAAAAGTGCATTTATGAAATTAGCATCAAATGATAATAATATAGAATTAATTGCCGCCAAACTATTTACCGGCAGGACACATCAAATTAGAGTTCATCTATCCACTCTTGGACGGCACATCTTGGGTGATACACTTTATGGGTATACCGGCAAAGAGATGCCAAGAGTATTTTTGCATGCTAGATCACTTTATTTTATTCATCCCATAAGCGGGCAAAATATGCAATTTGAAGCACCATTATTTGATGATATGAAAGATTTTATATTAAAACATTTTGATGAGAATATATTTGAATTATTAAAAAGCGATAACCTACAAGGAACATTCAGTGCCACACATTAAAGTAATACCAATATCACAAGAAGAACTAACAAGTCGAGCTAAAAAACATAGTGAGCTTATAGAATTTGTAGCACACTCGATAAACTATCCAGAGGCATTGATCGGCGTCAATTACCAAAATGAGAAGTTTCTATTGGTATATAAATATGCAAATAATGAAGCTATGCTCAAATATGAAAAAATTACAAGACCATTAAAGTTGTCACTTCTCAAAGAAGCGATCGGCAAGGTAGCAAATATTTTGGAGTTTGATATATTAAGTTCAAATATTGTTAATATTCGCCACAAAGAACCTCTGTTTGCGTCAAAGTATTTTAAAAAAATAGAAGATTTTATTGATATTAAATTTGAACATAAAGAGATAGCTATAGAAGTCGGCTTTGGAAGCGGAAGGCATATTTTATATCAAGCTAAGCAAAATCCACAAACTTTATTTATCGGTATTGAGATCCATACACCATCAGCGGGACAATTGTTGAAGCAAATAGAGATACAAGGACTAAACAATATATGGGTCGTCAATTATGATGCAAGACTTTTTTTAGAGATGCTCCCATCGAATGTCTGTAAACAAATTTTTGTCCACTTTCCTGTGCCGTGGGACAAAAAGCCATCTCGCAGAGTAATAGGCGATGAGTTTACTTCTGAAGCAATGAGGGTATTGGACGTTAATGGCACTTTGGAGCTTCGCACAGATAGCGATCTTTATTATGAGTATGCATTGCAAACTTTCAGTAAACTTCCAAAAATGAGAATTCAAATAAATAAAAATCATGCTTTGCCAATTATCAGTAAATATGAAGCAAGATGGCAAAGACAATCAAAAGACATTTATGATGTCACTCTCTTTTGTGATGAAAAATCGGATGATAAAAGAGATGAATTTGACTTTTCCTTTTCTGAATTAAGATAT
>JAFGWQ010000136.1 GCA_016937075.1 Campylobacterales bacterium
AGTTTTTTAAAAGTCTGTTTTATTTAAAAAAATTTTCGCTTTGTAGCCAAAGCATATCAGTAATAAAAATTATTGAGATTTTACAAAACATAGTTTATAAATTTTTCTTGAAAATTAAAAACGTTAAGTCGCTTGTAAAAAATAATTTTACTATTGATGTTAAAAATAAAAATCTCATAGAATCGAATATTTTTCTTTAATTAAGTTGTAGACTAAATTAAATGCAAAAATATATAAAATTTTTTACAGGATTTTGTATAAGCAAATTTACACTGAGAGAGAATAACATATTTTTGATAGAATTTATATTATGTTAACCAATATTAATTTATGGATATGTATATACAATAAATACCATAATTCGATATAATTAATTTTTAAAAATCAACTAAAGAAGATATTATGATCCATGAACTTTCAAATATAGTAGCAAAAAATTTAATTAATCGTCTTCGTGAACACAAACTGGATTCTTTGCATTTTAGGCATATAATCAAAGAATTGGCTAGATTCCTAGCATATGAAGCACTCGGCTCGCAAAAACCAAAAACATATAGCATAGAAACTTGGATAGAAAAAATCTCTTGTGATTTTCTGGATGAAGAAAATATTGTCTTTGTGGCTATATTGCGTGCCGGACTGCCAATGATAGAAGCTTTAAGCGATCTTTTTCCAAAAGCTTCGTTCGGGTTTTTGGCTATGAGACGAGATGAACAAACTCACAAAAGCAAATTATATTATGACCGTATACCGGAGTCCAAGGATAAGATAATAGTTATTGTTGACCCCATGGTTGCAACCGGCGGTTCATTGAGTGATGCTATTGATGTTATCAAAACCAAATCACCAAAAGAGATCTTTTCACTCAATATTATAGGTTGCCCTGAGGGAATATCTATAATAGAAAAAAAACATCCCGATATTAAATTATATATAGCCCAAATAGATGAGAAACTTGATAATAATATGTTTATCTTGCCAGGACTTGGAGATGCAGGAGATAGAGCTTACAATACTCCTGAATAAGTTTAGTTAGTATTAAGCTATGCACTCTAGTTTGTTTATGATATACTTGTAAAAACTTAATTTAAAAAGCAAGCAAAAAATGGGAAAAAAGAAAAAAAATATACATATAAAACTAAACAATAAAATTCGTGCTTTCTTTCAAGGGTTGCCATTCGATGAAGGTGTAACCACATTAAGCGACGAACAGCTCATGGGGTTGATGATGCTGCTTGAACTATCACCCTATTCTCTTAGCAGAGAAGATATGGTGCGTGCTTTAAGACGCATATGGAGTGAAGGTGAAGCAAAGCCTAGAGAAATAATCGTCTCGTTTTTAACAGACGGTGGTGAACGCAAAAAATCATCAAATCAATTTGCAACAGAAAAAACAGCCAATATCTTGGATATTCTTTCCCAAATCCCTCACACCAAAGAAGAGGAATACAATATATTGGATTCTTTTGTTGATGTAGCAAGCCATAAGATCACACCAAATAAAATACGAAACAAACTTTTATATAGCAGACAAAAAAAGAGTTTTGCTGATTTAGAAAAAACTTTGGATGTAACATTTGATGCACTAGGACGAATGGAGTTTTATCACAGCTTTTCCTTTGGTCTAAAAGATATTGATTTTAATAAATTATTGCTATGTACATCTGATCCGATAGACCTAGAGACTACAAGCGACGAGTCCGCAAAAGACCTGATATCAGATCTTCAAGCCATGAAACAAGAAATTATCCAAGAAAAACAAAAAGAAATTGACAGCTTTTTAGAAAGATTAAAAAAACACGGCAATCCATATTTGAATGAAAAAGAGATCATAGATGCGATTAAGTCCATGCCTCCTGATGCGCCCCTTGATCATATTCCTATATCTTTTGATAAAATTGAAAAAATAATTAAAGATTTTAACGATAGATATTATCTCACCCAAAGCACAGATGATTTTATAATTCAAAAAGAAAAATTATACGAATATTGCGATAGAACATTGAGATATGACATATCTTTGTCGTATACCAAAAAATTCATATACGGTCTCATATGGAGAGGCGACGGCCTGCCATTTCAAGATGAGTTTGAACAACTCAGCGATAGGCTAATAGAAGATTTGCATATTAGTATAGATGAATTAAAAAATGAGATGCTCGAACTTGCAGATGGACTAAAAATAGATAGCCAAAAAGCTATAGACTTTATTCTCCAATTTTTTGAGCCACAACTAATATCATCTAGAACGCTAAAACTCAAAGAAAAAACAAAAAGGCGTATACTATACCATTGGCATGAATATATAAAGCCATTTTTGGAAAAATATAAACAAGAGCAATTACTGGCAAAAAGCATACGGGACTTTAAGCAACTTTTTCCATTAGCTAGATCACTTAAAAGAAAAATTATTTTTCATATGGGTCCTACAAATAGTGGTAAAACACATGCTGCTTTGCAACATTTATCCAATTCTACAACAGGCTCATATCTGGCACCTTTACGTCTACTTGCATTAGAGGGATATGAAAATTTGCAAAAACTCAATGTGGTAGTATCTCTAATTACCGGAGAGGAAGAGATAATTCACGAAGACTCTACGCACATAAGCTCTACAATTGAGATGATGAATAGCAGTGTTGCTGTAGACGTTTGTGTCATAGATGAGATACAAATGATAAATGATAGAGATAGAGGCTGGGCTTGGGCAAATGCTCTTATTGGTGCTCCAGCAAAAACAGTTATACTTACAGGTTCATCTAATGCACTTAAGGCTATCGAACAACTAGCCTTGTATCTAGAAGAACCACTAGAGGTCATTGCCTTTGAGAGAAAAAATCCACTCGAACTTTTACCACACCCTACTCCTCTTCATAAAATAGAACCAGGAAGTGCTTTGGTAGCATTTTCTAGAAAAGATGTATTGTCGCTAAAACAACAATTGACAAGCGAATATAGCGTATCAGTGGTATATGGGAATCTATCTCCGGAGGTCAGACGCGAAGAAGCTAGACGATTTCGAGATGGAGAGAGTGCTATACTCATAGCTACCGATGCTATTGCGATGGGGCTAAACTTGCCAATTAAAACTATAATTTTTGCTAAAGATAATAAATTTGACGGAGTACATAGACGGGAACTTGAGCCATCCGAAGTATTGCAGATCTCAGGAAGAGCCGGGAGATTTGGTTTTGAAGAAAAAGGTTATGTCGGTGCATTGGACAAAAGTTCACTAGATACTATAACAAAAGCTTTCCATACACCGCTAACCGATATTACTCTGCCTGTAAGCGTAATGGCAAGTTTTGAGCATGTAATGCTAATTGGTGATATTCTGCAAACAGAAGGTATTGTAGAAATACTCGATTTCTTTGCAGAGAATATGGAATTTGAAGGTCCTTTTTTGGCGGCAAATATAGAATCTATGATCGAGATAGCTACAATAGTCGATGAATACAAATTGGACTTAAAGACAAAATATCATCTATCTTGTGCGCCTGCTAGCCTCTCATCTCCATATATAGAATCTGTCTTGCATAAGTACATACGTTATATCGAAGCAAACAAAAAA
>JAFGWQ010000137.1 GCA_016937075.1 Campylobacterales bacterium
AGCGTTATTTATGGACAGATGCCTTTGCAGTATGTAATTATTTGAGTCTTTTTTTGCAAACAGGAGAGATAGGCTACCAAGATGACGCTTTGCTTCTTGTAGATCAAGTACACCATATTTTAGGGAAACATCGAAGTGATGATATGCGTCATGGATGGATCAGTGGCTTAGACGAAGAAGAAGGCGAGAAACATCCTACGATAGGAGGCCTACGAATCGGCAAAAAAAACAATGAAAGAAAAGAGAACGAACCTTTTGATGAAAGATTAGAATGGGAGCAAGACGGGCAATATTTTCATTATCTGACTAAGTGGATGCATGTTCTTAATCTTGTGACAAAAGTCACAGGTGATCCGAAATATAACCGCTGGGCTTGTGAGCTAGCAAAAACTGCTCATAATAAGTTTACTTATGTCGTGTTTGACGGCATAAAGAAAATGTATTGGAAAATGAGTATTGATCTAAGTTATCCATTAGTAACCTCAATGGGGCAACATGATGCGCTAGATGGATATATCACATATCTTGAGTTGATCAAAGCAGCTCCCAAAAATAATGATATCGATCTTGATAATGAATTGGTAAGCTTATTTCACATGTCTCACATTATGGATCTAGATACCAATGATCCTCTAGGCATAGGCGGATTATTAAGTAGTGCTTGTACATTAATGCAACTTATCATAAATAACAAAATGACACATTTGTCTGATATGCTCCTAAAGCTGCTAACATCTTCCAAAAACGGCATAGATGCTTTTTTGAATGCCAACACCTTGAGGCATCCTGCTGAGTATAGACTTGGGTTTCGTGAATTGGGACTTAGTATAGGTTTGCATGGTGTTAAAAGAATGCAAATACTTATCAAAGAACACCCTGAGTGTTTTTCAAACCATGCTATGCTGCAATCTAAACTATACAAATTAGCAAGCTATATGCCCATGTGCAATATTATTGAAAAATTTTGGATAGACCCCGATAATCAAAAGAGCAGTACATGGAGCGAGCATCTGAATATTAACTCTGTGATGCTGGCTACCTCTTTAGATCCAGAGTATTTTTTGAGTGTTTAGACTACCTATACCAACACCTTGCTAGCTACTGCGCATACAGCGCTTTCGCTGCGCAAGATAAGCGGAGTATCAAGTCCTACGATTTTATCACTCTCGAAAAGTTTAACCTCTTTATCGCTAAATCCGCCTTCGCAGCCTATTACAAAAGTCATATTTTCAGCAAGATCAATATCACTAAATGATTTCTCTGAAAAATTGAGCATCAGTGCCTCTGGATGATTGGCAATAAACTCTTTTAGATTGCTTCCAAGCTCGAGCTTCATTTTGTCGCTTCTGCCGCATTGCTGAGAGGAATTAAGCAATATCCTCTCAAGTCTTTCAAAATCTATTTTAAAATTTTGCTGAGACCTATCGCAAGAGATAAATGTGATATGTGCAACCCCCATTTCATTTAAAATAGGCAAAACTTTTTCTATATTCTTTGGATCTATCATGCACCAGCCTATATGCAAACTTCTTGCGGCTTTGATAGGCAGGCTTCTTTCTTCTAGGAGTTCTAAATGAGCTTGTTTTTTGTCCATGCTGACTATGCGGTAGATATAGATTAGATCATTTTTCAAATGACGCAAAGCTATATTATCATCTACTCTATGGCGTCTGACTTTAAAAATATAATGATGTGAATCTCCTTGCAAATCAAGCGATACATCTCCTGCATGCTCATGATAAAGATATTGCATAACCCCTCCGGCTCAATAATTCTCTTAGATTATAACACTCTTTTGATATAATCTAAACAAAAAGGCTTATTAATGGCGGTATCTATACAAGAAGCATTAGAAATCATATATAAAAGTACCATTCCCATTACAAAACAAGAGAGCATAACCATAGAAGACAGTATAGGACGAATATGTGCCAATGATATCTATGCTCGTATTCCATTGCCTAGATTTGATCACTCTGCTATGGATGGCTATGCTATCAAGATTGCAAATGCCGGACAATCCATCGAATGCCAAGAGGTACTATACGCCGGAAGCCGAATGGCACCTACTCTCAAAGAAGATCATGTAATTCGCATCATGACGGGAGCTCCTATACCTTCGGGCTGTGAAGCTGTAGTTCCTCTTGAAGACGTTGTTGTAAATAGCAATACGGTAACTTTACCAAATAACATAAAATACGGCTCACACATAAGACGCCAAGGTGAAGAGCTTGAAGTGGGCGCTATTTGCTTGCGTCAAGGAGAAGAGATCACGCCTTATACAATAGGATTACTAGCGTCTCAGGGAATAGATGCCATAGAAGTCGTATGCAGACCCAACGTTACAATACTCAGTACCGGAGATGAACTCAAACCATACACGCAAAAAAACATAGGCAAATACGAAATATATAACTCCAATACCCCTATGTTTGCTGCAAAGGCCAAAAGTATAGGCTGCCAAACTAAAAGCTTAAATATTTGCAGTGATGATCTGCAAACTCTTAAAATTCACATTAAAGCGTCCTTAGATTGTGATGTTATAATCACAAGCGGTGGAGCGAGTGTGGGTGATAAGGATATAACCAAACTGGCTTTTTTTGAGCTTGGTATGGAGATGTTATTTGAAAAGATAGACATCAAGCCTGGCAAACCGACATCTCTGGGGAAAATCGGCAATACATTGATAATAATATTGCCTGGCAATCCGCTAGCAGCTATGGTGAATTTCGAACTATTTGCAGTTGTGATGCTAGAAAAACTAAGAGGCACAAATAGATATTACCATACAACTATACAAACTGTTCTAAATGATGCGTTTAGATTAAAATCTGGAAAATATAGTGTGATCTTGGGACAATATGACGGCAATTTTTTTCATCCATTATTATCACAGGCTCCAAACCAGGTATCAACTCTCAAAGATGCAAATAGCTTAATGATCACCACTCCAAATATAGAGTATATTGAGAAAAATAAAATTATAAAAATTATTCCGATTAGATATATGATGGATTATAAAAAAGAAGAGGATATATTTGTATTATAAAAACTCTTCCCAAGCAAGGGGAAGAGCAACTAAATTATAGTTTTGAAATATAATCAGCCAATGCTTTCATTTGAGCATCGTCAAGGTTAGCCATTTGACCTTTCATAAGAGCACCGTTACCAGTTAGATCTATTGTGCCAGCTTTATAGCCATGCATTTTTGATTCTAGGTCAGCAGCAGCTTGACCAGCGATAACTGCTGATTTACCAAGAGCTGCAGTTTTGCCGTCAGCACCGTGACATGCACCACATGCAGTATACAAAGCTGCACCGTCTACAGCTGGAGCAGCAGAAGCTTCTGCTTCAGGAGCAGCTTCAGTTGCATTAACTTCTGTAGTTACTGTTTCTGTAGTTACTGTTTCTGTTGCATTAACTTCTGTAGTTACTGTTTCTGTTGCATTAGCTTCAGCTTTTGGTTTATCACCACAACCTACGAACAAAAGAGCCATAGCGGCTACTGACATAAGTGCCATTTTTTTCATTACAAATCCTTTGAGTTTTTTTTGGACAAAGTATTATACAAAAAGTTTTGTTGAAATTTGCATAAATATTAAAATATAAAAATATAAAATATTACAATTATTATAAAAATGAAATCAGATAAAATTGCTTGTAGGTATAAGTAATGGAAAAAATTAATAGTTGAAATAAATAATTTCGAATATAAAGAGATATAACCTCTTACATATTGTTAGCAAGAGGTTATACGGTTAAAACTTACTCAGCAGTAGTGTTAGCTTCAGTTGCGTTAGCATCAACTGTTTCAGTAGCATTAGTTTCTTCTACAACAGCCTCAGTAGCATTTGCTTCTACAGCTGTTACATTTTCTTCTACAACAGTAGTGTTAGCTTCAGTTGCGTTAGCATCAGCTGGTTTACCTTTACAACCTACGAAAAGAAGAGCAGCAGCAGCTACAGATATAAGTACCAATTTTTTCATGTTTATCCTTTGATTTGTGTTTGACAAACGGAATTATACTAAATTTTTCGTGGATGTATGCTAAATTTTTGCAATATTATTTTTTTCCACATATCTTTATCTTTCCATTCACTTTTTACCTGATTGGAAAATTCAATTTGTTGAAGATCTATTTCACCCATTTGCAAACTATATGCATCATCTCTAAAGGCTTGCGCGTATCCTGTGTCGGTCTCATGGACAATGATACTGTGAAGTTTTACTTCTTTTTCTTCATTCACCATAGTTGTAATTTTTAGGATTTGGTCTATAATCACAAAGAAAACCCTGCTGAATTGTTCGGCCGACGGCGATACCGGCAACAGCACCCACCTTGTACTGTGACGTTGCATATCTTTGATATACTTCATATCATCATCGCTCCATAATGTAATTGCATGATCAAACGAATCGATTATTTCTTTCATGGTGTGTTTCATTAGCCCAAAATCATATACCATTTGTCCGGCATCCAAATAGTTTGACTCAAGCAAAATCTCTACTTTATAAGAGTGTCCATGTAGATTTTGACTGCATCTTTGAGTGGTACAGCCCCTAACAATATGTGCATTTTCAAATTTAAAAAGTTTCCTTATAATCATTCTTTTCCTTAATCGGAGAAATTATATCTTATTTTATCCATTATAAGATAAATTATTACACACTACACGCCTTGCGTCATATCAAATATACGAATGTGTAGCCTATCGCTGTAATTAAATCCATGTTTCATACAAAAAATAAAAACTGCTTTATCGTTAGCTTCCAATGTAGATCTACACTCACCAACGGGCATACAGAATATTTTTTTAGAAGGACATATATTTATTATATTCTGAATTTCATTAAATGCACTACTATCAATGATTTCTTTGTTGAGCGTGAACTTAAAAAAAGATTCATCTGAGTTGTCTGTTATTTTTTTGATTGCTGTGGTATTAATTCTTTTTGATATCGGCTCGCCGCTATTTGATAATTTAACCGAAAGCGCAAATATCGCCTTTTTATAAGCAGGAAACTTATAAAAGTCGATTTCAACCACACCGTTAGTCTCAAAAGTAACACGAATACCATAATCTATCAGCCATGAAAAAACAGTATAAAAAACTTTATCTCGTGCATACAAAAGAGGTTCTCCTCCGGTAATGACAACATGCGGTAAATATCCTATAGCATCAAATTCTGTTTTTAAATGAGATATAAAAGTGTTTGCATCATCGATCTTTTGCCAAGAGGCGCTAAATGAACTATCCACTGCAAAATATGTATCACAACCGTATTTCACTAGCCCGTTTACGCAATAAGATGTACCAAACCCCTCACAGGAGAGATTGCACCCGCCCGTACGCAAAAAATATGACGGAGTGCCTGCGTATTTGCCCTCACCTTGTATAGAAAAAAATTCTTCAACTAAATAAAACATCATCCGCCTGTTTGATAAAATGCGCGTTTGGATTGTTCTCTTGAGTCAAGCTCTTCTTCACTCCAGCGATTTTCTTTTGGTTTATCTCTAAGTACTTGAGCCAAAATACTTGATGCTTTGTTTATATCTTTTTCTTTAACTGCTTGTGCGATACTCATTGCCTCATCAAAATACAAGCATGGTATTAAATGCCCTTCGGCTGTAAGTCGGATACGATTACAATTTTCACAAAAATCGTGTTTATGTGGGTCTATAAGGCCAAACTCATATCCATTCTCTTCTATACGATAATTAAACGATGGGCTAGCACCCTCTCTACCCAGAGCATGTATGGTGTATCTCTCTTTTATCTTGACTAAGATCTCTCTGCCATGCATACCTTCTATTGTATTATTGGCATGTGTATTTTCCATATATTCTATAAAACGAATTTTTATCTGTTTTTCTCGTGCATATTCTAAAATATCTAAAATCTCATTTTCATTAATGCCCTTTAGCGGAACCATATTTAATTTTACATTCAGTCCGATTTCAAGAGCTTCTTCTATCCCTGCTAGTACCCTATAAAGCACATCTTTGCCGGCTATTTTGGCAGCAATATCCGGTTTAAGACTATCAAGAGAGATATTTAATCTTTTCAAACCGGCGATTTTTAGTTTATGGGCAGCTTCAGCAAGCAAAAAACCGTTCGTTGTGATAGCAAGATCAATATCTGGTTTATAATCGTGTATCATTGCTATAAATTTGTCTAGATCTTCGCGAAGCAATGGTTCGCCGCCGGTTAGACGAATTTTATCTACCCCTTCATCTATCACTACTTTGATAAATAAAAATAATTCTTCAAAACTAAGCAGATTTTCTTGAGGCACCCATGAAAATGGTTTTTCGGGCATACAATATTGACATCTAAAATTACACCGCTCAGTAACAGAAACCCTAAGGTAATTAACGCGTCTTCCTTGTCCGTCTATCAACACTTTTTTATTATCCTATAATTAAATTGTCTAAGAGTAGCTAAATGTTGATAAAAATGCGATAAGAGGATAAAGAAAAGATTATTTTTTTAGATTATTAGTTTTACAATGGTGTTATTCCGCTTTATATTGCGGAATAACAGAAGTTTTATACTTTACAAAATCAACTATAATTGATTAATGTAAGTCTTTCCAATGATGTTTTTTCCACAAATACGCAAGTACTGTGAAAATAACAAAGAACAAAATCACCCATGGCCCGATAGCATGTCTAGCTTCTTTGCTAGGATCGCCGGTCTCTTCAAGATATGCTTTAACTTGCTCATAACCCTCTTTGGTTAGTCCAACTCTTGGCATAGAGGTACCAGGAAGCTGTGTTTGAGGATTTTCTATAAAAGTTTCCATGAAGTGTTCACTTCTAGCTCTGATCATGATAGATAAATCAGGCGGCAATTTACCCATGTATTTTTCTACCAACGCTTGCTCATCAAGAACTTTCAATTTATGAGCTAATGCCTCTTTTTCTGTTTTGAACTTAGGAGTTTCGCCTAGTTGAGTAAGGTTGCCATATCTATTCGCATGACATCTGCCGCAAGCCTCTTCATAAGCTGCTTGTGGAGTCATTTTGCCGACTTTTTTAGCTTTGATATATGCTACAACATCAGCTATTTGCTGAGGAGTAGTTACCATTGCTTGCACAGCGCCCATTGGATGCATCATAGTAACTGCATATTTATGGTCCACATTTGATGCCATTGCAGGATCTTTAATAAGTGCAATGAGATATTTTTTGTCATACAAACTACCGGCATGATCTAAAACAGGAGGAATAACACCGCCCATATTGATACCTGCACCATTATGGCACCCCATACATGTGCCAAATAGTGCTTCACCGGCTGCTGCATTGCCAGGAAGTTTAGCTATTTGATTAACTTCTCCCCAGAATGCTTTTTTAGCAGCTGCTTTTTCTGTTGTAGCTTCAGCGATATCTGCAGCTCCATCGTATACAAAATTATGTCCTTCGACATGTTTATGCATTTGAGAGTGAGCAAAAGGCTCTACACCCCAATATGTAATTAGAGACAAGATAACAACAACGGCTAATATTTTAAACTCTTTCATTATCATTCCCCCTTACGCTTTCTTCTCAAATTTGGTAATAAACGGAAGAGCTACAAATAGTGCGATGAACACCAATGCAGCTACCAATCCGATAACTGTCCAAATACCTTCTGGAGGCAATTTACCCATAACAGTAAGTACGATCATATCTACTATCATAACCCAGAACCAAACTTTAAATAAACCTCTTTTGTTAGCAGGAGCAACTACTGGACTTTTATCCAAGAATGGGAGCAAAAAGAATGCAACTTGGGCAAATCCAAATGCGATAAGACCTAAATCTTTATTGAATGGTCTAAGTATTTCGTATGACCATAGGAAATACCACTCTGGATAGATATGAGCTGGGGTTTTGAGTCCATCTGCAGGGTCAAAATTCACCGGATCCATCGCAAATTCAAAATGGAAAAATACCAAATAGAAGAAAAGGATAAAGTAAACACCCATTACAAATACATCTTTACTCAAAAATACAGGATTAAATGGAATTACTTTTGATTCTTTTTTCTTGCCTTCTTTATAAAGTTTTGCAGCTTCATCAAAATCGATCTCTTTGCCGTGTTGATTATTAACGTGCGGGATTCTAAGAGTTGCAAAGTGAAGTACGATCACAGCTATGATTACAAGCGGGAGCAAGAATACATGCAACATGAAAAATCTTGTCAAGAATGCTTGGCCAGGCACATAATCTCCTCTAAGCCATTCGACAAATCCTGGGAAGTTAGCTACTCCGCCGGCTATAGTAGGTGAAAATCCTTCAAAAAGATTGGTAATAACCATACCAGCCCAGTAACTCATTTGACCCCATGGAAGCATATATCCGCTAAATGCCTCTGCTGAGAATAGAACAAACAATAGCATACCGCTTAGCCAGATCATTTCTCTGCCTCTTTTGTATGAACCATAGTAGATACCTGTAAACATATGAATATATATAACAAGAAATACAACAGAAGCTGCAACACCATGAATATGTCTCCATAGCCAACCATAACCAACTTCGTTCATAATAGTATAGTTTACACTATCAAATGCACTATCTACGCTTGGTTGGTAATACATCAAAAGGAAAATACCGCTAATAATAAGCAAACCAAAAGTAGCTGCAAGTATCATCCCCATTGCCCACAAGAAGTTAATATCTTTTGGTATCCAATATTCTGTAGAAAGAACTTTTTTGACAGTATCCACTGCCATTCTTTCATTTAACCATTTATGCGAAAAGGGCTTCGCTTTTTCATCAAAATGTGCCATTTTCTCTCCTTATACTTTCAATGTCAAGCCAGCGGCTAACATTTTCTCATATTCCGGACCGGTTTCGCCCAAAATTACACTTGTGCCGCTGATTTTAAACGGCGGTATATCTAGAGGTCTTGGAGGTGGTCCAAAAGTATTGACACCTAGTGAATCAAATTCTCCCCCATGACATGCACATTTAAACTGTTTTTTGTCTGCCACATATGCCGGAATACAGCCCAAGTGCGTACAAAGACCGACAACCACGAGATATCTTCCACCTGCTACATGGATCTCTCTATCACTTTTTGGTGCATTAGCCGGTTGTTTAAGAATAAATATAGGCTTGCCTCTCCATTTTTCTGTCACAAGCACATTTTCTTGAGCCGGACTAAGATCTATTGTGGTAAAACCTGCCGATTTTACACTCGGCAACGGATCCCAAGTTCGCTTAGCTGCATACAATGCACCTAGAGCACCTAGAGCAGCAAAACTACCTAGAGCCATACCCATGAAGTCTCTTCTATTACTCATCGTATTCCTTTCAAAATAAATTAACTTAATATTATAAAAAATATGTTATTAAAAAACTATGAAAAAAGGATTTATTTGCTAAAAAAAGTGTCATAAACACTATTAATGGGTATAATTGGGTCTATTTGTATCTTTTCTGATAAGTATCTTCTCATCATATTTTGATTAAAATCATCAACTACACTTATATTATAAGTTTTAAACAAAATACTTATACATTCTGATAGAGCTGTTTGAGCGACAAAAATCACATTCGCACCGCTTATTCTAGACTCTATGGCACATTGAACGGAAGTAGTGATAATATTGCTTGAAGTACGTATCAAATCAGGATATTCTTCAGATTCATGCGATACGTCAAATATACTGGCTAGCTCTTTTTCATAATCTATAAAGAAATAATGCCCTAACAGTATCTCCATACTTAAACCGCTAAAGAAATCTTTATGCTTAAGAATGCTTTTTGACGGATCACTATCTCCACCAAAAAACAGTACTCTTTTTGTTTTTGGTAAAGATTCACTATAAATAGTGTCGACAAAAATCGTATCTTCTTGCCAGGGATAAATGATCTGTTCATTGAAAACAGGTTTTTCGTTACAGTTCTGAGCCATGCGAAACACTTTGTAATCATTGCAAAAACTCTCAAATTGCCCCGGCAACTCTTCATTTGAATCTATAAGCAATGTATCGCCTCTCTCCAAGACAAGGTCAATGTCATGGATGGTCTCAATGGTAACTGCCCCTTCGATACCAAGTTCTTTAGCTACAAGCGCGGCTCTAAAATCATTTACAAGAAGTTTATACTCAACTTCTCTTCGCTTGGCTTCCTTGAGACATGCAACGCCTCTGCGAACGCTTTCTAATCCTTCTTTATGGCTGGTGTGGGCATAATAATAAAACATTAATTACCGCCTCTGCGGCTCTTTTGTTCCATGTAAGATCTATTAAAAATTGATAATGGCTTCATTGTGCTGTATTTTCCTATTTTAGGTAGGATTCTATAATAATTCTGATTAAATACTACCATTTGCCTTCAAGCCAAGTATGAAATATAAATTGATAATAACATGTTAAAACAT
>JAFGWQ010000138.1 GCA_016937075.1 Campylobacterales bacterium
AATTATAAGCATTACCATAAGATGTGTATAGATATTTGAAGTAAGATGTCTTCCTGTATGAATCCATCCTATAATTATCATAACCATCAGATAAGCAAGCCCGTAACCTCCGCTTGTTATAAAGTGCCTAAAGTGATTTATGCTTGCAGTTTCATTGCTTAAAATCGCCCAGCCCATCATAGCATAACCAAAAGCAATCATAATAAAAACCAAGCTTAGATAAATAACATATGGTTGATTGAGAATAAATTTGTCTTTAAGATTATAGTCGCTTGTAATAGCCAAAACAGCAGCTCCAGCTGCAAGTCCCAGCCATCCCAAAGCAGAATTATAGGGATAAAAAAATTCTACAATTGTAAATGTTATAACAGTAAAAATAGCAAGGTTTGTAAGAGGAGGGTGCGCTATGTATACGTCATCTATGCCTTTGTCCTCCATCAGTTCATTAACGGCTTCCATATTTACTCTTCTCATGGCAAGCAGTATTAAAACTACATGCCCTCCAAGAGCAATTTTAAGTATCTCCATTGCATCAGTCTCAGCAAATCCCGCCATTGATGCAAAAAACCATGCTTCAAGGATAAAAAGAGCTACCATTGCATACCCCAAAGATGCATGTCTTTGAAGTTTGTCCAAAACAGCGCCTTTGGCAAACCAGATCAGCCATCCAAGCATTGCTAGATTGAAAAAAGCAGCTATGTAAACACCTGTTATATCAATGAACCAAAAACTTATGCGCCCTGCTAGCCATAAAAACATTACATATTTGAGTTTTTTGCCTATAAGAGGAACCATTCCCGGAAAAAGTTCAGGCAGACCGGTGGTTAAAAAGGCCAATATTCCTGCAGTTAAAATACCAAATAGCATTTCATAAACGTGCCAGATTAAAATATTATCCATAAATGTAATATTAAGAATTCCGCTCCAAATAAGTCCCCACAAAATCATGGAGATAATAAGATAGGGGGCAAGAAGTAAAAATGCAGGTCTAAATCCATATGCTAAATATGTCGGTACACCCTTCTCATCAGGATAGTAAAGATAGTGATTTGTAGCATGTAAAGTTTGTGTTTGCTCTTTTTTAGTACTCATTACTTTAGTTCCAGTTCAAATGTATCGATAATCTCTTCGTCTTGCAGTATCTCTGCACTTTTGCCGTATACATATTTATCATCTCTTTGATTTTGGATCAAATCAAATTGAAATTTTTTGACAATATGCCCCGGGTCTGCTTTAAGAAGAAGCATCTCATCACTTAGGCGAATTGCTTCCATAAGGTCATGGGTGATAAAGAGAATACTTATCTCTTTTTTGCTTATCATATCTATCAGCACACTTTGCAACTCTTTTTTTAGCCCGATGTCAAGTGCGGAAAAAGGCTCATCTAAAAAGAGTAAAGAAGGCTCTACTACCAATGCTCTGGCAAAAGAGACTCTCTGCTTCATTCCGCCGCTCAAATCTTTTGGAAATTTTTCAAAATCCTCTTCATCTAGTCCAAATCGAAGCGCTATCTCTTGTGATTTTTTTATAGCAACATCTTTTTTTTCACCCTTTGCTATAAGAGCAAGAGCGATATTGTCTATAACATTTTTCCAAGGAAGAAGTCTTGCTTCTTGAAAAGCATATGCACTGCTTTGAAAGGTATTTGTAATACTTCCATCTTCAACATCAAGCAAATCTGCGCATAGATGTAAAAGGGTTGTTTTTCCACCGCCGCTGGGACCTACGATGGATAGAACCTCACCTTTGTTTAGGGTAAAATTAATATCTCTTAAAATCTCAGTAAAACCAAAATGGTGGTTTAGTTTTTTAACCTCTAATCTCTCCATAATTCAACCTCTCTTTTAATCGGCTCTAAAACAATATACTCTATAAACATAAGAGAACCTATCATAATAACAACTATAGAAAGTGCCATAGGCGTATCTAGTTGGCTTCTTGCGACAGCAAGAGAAGCTCCGATACCGTTGCTTGTAGCAAGAAGCTCTGCCATGATGACTATCTTCCATGCCATACCGAGACCGCTGACCCATGCGGGAAAAACATAAGAAAAAATATGCGGAAAATAGACATCGAAAAAGCGCATATGCCAAGGAAAATGAAAACTCTCAGCCATCTCTTTAAGATCTCCATCAAGTGTACGGGTTCCTTGAAGCGCTCCGACAAAAACAATAGGAAAAGAAGCAACAATAACTGTAAATATAACCGTTTCATCACCCATACCAAACCAAATCATTGCAAGAACGATCCATGCAATCGGAGGCATACCAACAAATATAGTTACAATTGGCCGACTCATCATGGAAGCTGTTGCGAAAAAACCTGCAAGCAGCCCAAGAGCAGTTCCCAAAATAAGAGAGAAGCCAAAACCCAAAGAAGCGCGGTAAAGCGTTGTCTCTATTTCTGATATAACTGCATCGTCATGAAGCATCAAGACCAGTGTTTTGAAGGTCTCAAGCGGAGAGGGGAGAACCAAATCGCCGTAAACTTGATTGCCTGTATCCCAAAGCGCGAT
>JAFGWQ010000139.1 GCA_016937075.1 Campylobacterales bacterium
CTTCGCCCACCAAGATACCCAACGAGTGGCATTAAAGCTTGAAATAAACCAAATAAAAATCCTGCTTTGAAAGCAACGATTTTAATATTTTTTTTCTCTTTTATTCCAAGACCGATAGAAACAGCAAAAGCATCCATACTCAAAGCAATAGCTAAAATCAAAACCTCAAACATCTAATTTCCTATAAATCAATACCAACAGTATAAAAAAAAGTAATCCACTAAAAACAAACGGGAGTGAACTTGAAAACCCATAAAGTGCAGTACTTACCAATGGACCAAAAATCATCCCTATCCCTTTGGCTGATGAAACAGTTCCTGCTGCATATCCTTGTTCATGAGCTTCTACAGAGTTTGCGGTAATTGACATAATAGATGGAAACAAAAAGCCCATCCCAAGACCAAATAATGAAGAGAATAACAAAGAAACCCAAATCTCTAAAGAATATGCCATCCCTATCATCCCAATAGCTGAAAGGATAGTTCCTAATTTCATAAAAGTTTGTGGGGCAACAGTTGTTATTTTTGTTACAATTATTTGAGATAATATAAGGGTAAAGCCCATAATTCCCAAAATATATCCTGTCACTTTTGCAGCTTCTAAATCATCTAATCTAAAAATATCAAGTGCAAAAAATCCCAAACAAGAATTGATAGTCATAAAAGCGAACATAGTTAAAAAGGTCGAAAATATAGGTATAAAAAGTCTTTTATCAAAAAACTTTGTTTCAATCTCTTTTTCGATAGGTATTTTTGGAGCTCGCTCAATACTAAAATACAAAACTATAGCAGCGATAAAAGGCAATATCGCGAAAGTATAAAGTGGTGCTTCAAGACCATAGATAGCCAATGCACCCCCTGCAATAGGACCCAAAACCATACCTATGCCATTGGCTGCTCCTAGTTTTGCCATATAATTTGATCTTTGTTTTGGTTCTACTTTATCGGCTACAAATGCCGCGGAAACTGGTGAAATAGCAGAATAAAATATGCTTGTTGAACCTCTTGTTAAAATAAGAATAATTAAAGAAACTATAATTAACGGTGGATTATCCAAAGCAAAATCTACAAAAATAGCTAATATTAAATATGAGATACCTATCCCTAAAACACCAGTTATAAGTACAGGTTTTCTTCCTATTTTATCACTTTTTTTACCCCAATATCTGGCAAAAAACACCCATGCTATTGCTCCAAAAGTTACCGTAAATCCTGCATGCCACTCTTGCAATCCAAGATTTCTCACTATCGGTCCAACTACTGGCATAAAAGCCATACCAGCAGTTGCACATAAAATATTTGTGAGCATTAATGGTTTAATCTCTTTCATAATTTACCTTTCTCCTCTTCTAATTCTATTTTATAAGAAGTATATGCAGCCAATAATCCTACAAATGCTCCTATAAAAACTATATTTGTATATCCTAAAACACCTGCAAAAGAAACCGCTAAGGTGGCAAAGATTATTCCTGAGAACATATAGATGCTGTGTTGTGCGGCAAATTGTGCAGCTGGTGTTTTTTTTGAAGCTTTATCCATCATCAAAGTTGTCATTATCACCATAGATGGGGTGTAAAATGAAAATATTATCCCTACTATTACAATTGTTGAAAGGATGTCATTATTATAAAAAAGGAGCAGTAGAAGTAAAGTCCCTAAAGATTGTCCTAGTGAAGCTCCAATCAAAACATTTTTCTTTCCATATTTTTTTATAAACCATGAGGTACTAAATGATGCAAGAACCCCTATGCTATATCCTACGATATGTACTGCATAACCGATCCTGTCTAAACTCCATCCTAAATCTACAAGTATTGGGGTGATAAGCCCATAAGCTGCACTGATTGAAGCAGGATATAAAAATAGTAACAACATCCAGACTTTTTTATTTTTTCCTTTCCAAAAAGATATAAATTGTTTATAATCAAGTTCTACAGCACTTTGTTCGGTTTTAGGTTTTGATTCTTTATAAAAAATCACTTGAATAAGTGCTAACAACATTATAAGAGAAACTATTATCAGGGTTGTTTCCCATCCTAGATGAGTATAAAGTACAAGTCCTACTCCACCACCTAAAACCATCCCTAAAAGACCGCTTGCTGTTTTTATAGACATAGCAAAAGAGCGTTCTCTTTTAAAAACATTTTTATAAACAAGCCCATCTAAAGCAATACTTTGAGAAGCACAAACGAAGGCAAATAAAACACTTAATAAAACAATGGTTTGCAAATCATCGATAAGACTAAATTGTCCTATCGTTAAAAGAACAATTACCATCAAAAGCTGAAATATTATAATCCAACCTTTATAATGACCTATTTTAAACTTTATCCTATCGATAAAAGGAGCCCATAAAAATCGAAATACCCAAAATAGTCCCAACATATAGATAAGCCCTAAATTTTCCAAGGGCATATTATTTTGTCGCAAGATTCCTATAAATGCTTCTGCAAAAAAAGCAAAGCCTATATACTGACTAGTATAGAGACTTATTAAAAGGGTGAACTCTTTAAGTGTGAGCTTTTTTTTCATCCAATATCACTTTTGACATTCCAGTCTTTGATTCTCTGTTGTGCCGACCACATACCATAGTATCTACCATTTTTTGTTACCAATTCATCGTGTGTACCGCTTTCAACGATTTGTCCATTATCAACTACAAGTATCGTATCTGCTCCTGCAATAGTTGATAATCTATGAGCTATCACAACAACGGTTTTATTTTCTACTAATTTATCTATGGCTCGTTGCACTGCAACTTCACTTTCGGTATCAAGAGCGGCTGTTGGTTCATCCAAGATTACAATCGGTGCATTTTTTAAAATAGCTCTTGCTATTGATATTCTTTGTCTCTCACCACCACTTAAACTTCCGCCTATATCGCCTATTTTTGTATTGTATCCATTTGGTAATCTTGTGATAAACTCATGGCAATAAGCGCTATTTGCTGCATCTTCTACCTCTTTGTCTGTGGCATTTGGATTTGCCATACGGATATTGTTTATGATGGTGTCATCAAATAAGTAAACATCTTGAAACACTACAGAGATATTTTTCATCAAGCTTTCAGGGGTCATATTTTGGATATTGACTCCACCGATTTTGATAGTTCCATTTTGTGGGTCGGCATAACGCATAATCATCTTAGTGATGGTCGTTTTACCGCAACCAGAATGTCCTACAATAGCAGTCATTGTTTTGTTTGCCATAATAAAATTTACATTTTGTAGTGCATGTGTTGGCTGATTTTGATAAGCAAAACTTACATTATCAAATGCTATATCATAAGTTTTTATCGTTTTTAATGGCTTATGTATTTTGAGTGGTTCAATAGCTAAAATAGATTTGATTCTTTTAAATGCCGAATCCATCAAATCAAATACCGATACCACACCTAAAAATATTGACAATGGTTCAGCTAGTCTTGATATGACGATAACAGCAGCAGCTAATGTGATAAACGACAAGGTATTATCAAGAACAAAAAATGCTCCGATAAATACGATTGCTAGCAAGGTTATCTCTATCAAAACCCCCATCAGTACAAATGGAACTTGTCCTTTATAAAGTCCTTGTTTTTGTACTTCTTTGACATAAGCAATTGAGTCTTGTAGTTTTTGTGCATTTACACCTACTTTATTGACAGCTTTTAGTACAGGTAATCCTTGAATATACTCTACAAAATCCGATTCTAATACCCCATTTGCCTGATTGTATTCACTTTTGTCTTCATGAGACTCTCTTCTTTTCCAGCTATACAGCGGAAGTGCGAGAGGAAGCATCGCAAGCATAATAAGTGCAAGTCGCCAATCTACAAAAAAGGTAACGACAATGATAGTTATAGGTACAATAACAATTTGCAAAAACATAGAAGCCACCATCCCCAAGTGTAAGACAGATTCATCTACATTGCTTGAAAAAGTAGAGTTAAGTTCTCCCGTTTTATAGGTAGAGAGTTTCTCTAGTGGCATCTCTCGAAGAGCAGTGCCTAGTTTTGTTCTAAGTTCATGGGTGACATCTACAATTTTTCCATCATAATCAAAATCATGCCCCCTCCATTTTGCCCAAAAAGACAAGATGCTAAAAAATACCATCAAACCAAGATAAAGGATAATATCAGAGATTACAGGATTATCTGCAAACATTGCTAAAAGAAGTGGGTAAAACATACCAAAAGCAAGACCTTGAGCGACAAATGCCAAAGTAAAATAGACTAAACTTTTTTTAAAACCGCTTCCGTATTCTCCAGCTAGTTCAACACTCAACTTATAGATAGTGAGCAGTGATGCAAATTGATTTTTTTTCATAATGCACCTCCTATATGGTGTATATCCCAATTTTGTGCTTTTTCATAATTACTCCAAAGTTTTGCATAAATACCGCCTTGTATTGCTAAAAGTTCTTGATGTTTTCCTTTTTCTTTCACTTCTCCCTGATCAAATACGATTATTTGGTCAACATCTTTGATGGTTGAAAGTCTATGTGCTATTACTATAACTGTTTTATTTTTCATCAGATTTGCCAGCGCTTTGATAATCTCCTCTTCATTTTCTGGGTCTGCAAAAGCCGTAGCCTCATCCAGTACCACAATAGGGGCATTTCTCAAAATTGCTCTTGCAATAGTGATGCGTTGTTTTTGTCCTCCTGAGAGATTTGTCCCTCTATCTCCTGCTATTGTCTCATAACCATTTGGCAAACTGAGAATAAAATCATGGATTTGAGCTGCTTTGCAAGCTTCTATCATATCTTCATCGGTGGCAGTTGGATTTGCCATTTTGATATTGTTTGCCAGAGTATCATTGAACAAAAAAGTATCTTGAAATACAAATGAAACCGTATCCATCAACACTTGTGAGTCAACATCTTTGATATTCACACCACCTATTTTGATGCTTCCTTTTGTCACATCCCAAAATCTTGGTATTAGTTTTGCCACCGTACTTTTTCCAGCTCCACTTGGTCCCACAAGTGCGGTCACAGTATTGGCTTTGACTTCAAAATTGATATTTTTTAGGGCATAGTTGTCTTTTTCGTTGTATTTGAAATCAACATTTTCAAACACTATATCAGTAGCTTTTATCTTTTTATGTGCTTTTGAGTTATGAAGTACTGGTATATCCATAATCTCTTGTATTCTAATAGCTGCGGCACTTGATTTTTTGACAAAATTACTCATCCACATCAAAGGCATCAGTGCATCAGCCATTCCAGTACTTACAAGTAGTGCTGCAATAAAGGGTGCAAACTCTAAAGTTCCATTCATCAAGAAAAAGAGTCCCGTAATAGTAACTGCAAGAAGTGTTGGCATAGGGCTAAGAATGGTCATCGCTATTCTAGCAGAGGTACTAGTAGAGCCAAACCAAGTTTTGAGATTTGTTCTATATTTTGCTAAAGCGTCATTATATCTTTTAAATGAAGTTGTTCCATCATCAAAAGTACGCACCACTGGCATAGCTTGAACAAACTCAATAACCGCTTTGTTAATTTCACTTTGACTTTGCTCATAGTTTTGCCTATGCATTACAGAATCTTTCATCACAAATTTCATAAGCACAGCACCCACTAATAAAATAGCAATAGCAACTAGTCCCAAACGATAGTCAATGACAAAAAGTGCAACCATCGAAGCAAGTGGAGCTACAATAGCTTTAGCCATCATAGGTGTCGTATCTGCAACAAAAGCATGAAGATTTTTCACATCATCAAGCAGTACTTTTTTGATAGCACCCGTTCCCAGAGTGATAATATGCCCTAGTGGAATTTGAGCTAAATGGGTAGTAATATCTGTTCTTAAAATCTGTTCTAGTTTAAAAGCACCTAAATGGGAAATCACAAAAGAGTAAAATTTGGTTAAAAATGAAAGAATTGTGATGAGAGCTAAAAGTATCAATGCTTCTTTAAATCCAAGTTCAAAACCAAATAGATGGATACTCCCACCCATAATAAGCCCTATAACATAAGCCAGAAGAACAAAACCCACAACTGATAATATGCCACTAAGAGCAGAAATTACCATAGCCCATCTAATATAATTATTTACAGGAGTTATGATAGCCCAAAGCCCCCGTTTTTTAGTATTTTTAGTATTCATCTTTATCCTTAAAATTTATATCTGGCACCAACACCAAAAGTTCTTGGTTCGTTGAATCCTACTATTTGAAATCCTGCTGCTGAGGATCTAAATGAATCTATATACTCTTCATCGGTGATATTTTTGACATACCCATAGATATCCCAATCTTTTATCTTATATCCAACTTTTAGATTTGATATGATTGCTCCATCAGCTGTAACCATAGTATTGTTTGCTCCATCAAAATAGTTAGTTTCTCCTCTTGCATATGCATCTAATCTTCCATATATTCCACTTTCGCTCACATACGCCATTCCCAGATTTGCCGTATATCTTGGTGTATTTTCTATCCTTTTACCATCATAGTTTGCTACACCAGTATCATAGTCATCATACTTAGCATCTATAAATCCAATAGCACCTGAGAGTTCGATATTGTCGGTTAAAAAGTATTTCCCATCTAGCTCAATCCCTTGAGAATGGGCTTTTTTAGCATTGTCTGTTAGAAAAATTGCTCCTCCCCCTGCAACCTTGTAAATATGAATATCTTCTATATCCATTCTAAAAACAGAAACATTTAAAAGATAGTTTTCTCCTGTATATTTCATACCCACTTCATAGTTTGTAGATCTTTGTGGGTCAAAGCTATTTTCAGCAGTTGCTCCGCTCATAGCAAAATAGTTAAAACCTCCAGGCATATACCCTTTTGAAACAGAAGCAAAAGTGGTTAAGC
>JAFGWQ010000140.1 GCA_016937075.1 Campylobacterales bacterium
ATCATAGCCACCGTCAAAATACTCTGCTCTTCCTTCATGAAATATAATGAGTGTGTCAGCTAAACGGCGCAAAAGCATTTCAGAGTGTGTGACCATGATCACTGCACCCTCGAAAGATTCTACAGCATCACAAAGAGCATCAATTGATTGCATATCTAGATGGTTGGTAGGTTCATCTAGAAGAAGTAAATTTGCAGGAGTGGCTATGATCTTGCCAAGCATCACACGGCTTTTTTCTCCTCCTGAGAGCACTTCTATCTTTTTTTCTGCCAGATCACCGCTAAACATCATTGTTCCGCATATTGCTCGCACTTGGGCAATGCCTAGTTTTTTATCTACTGAGCTGATCTCATCAATGATAGTGTTTGCGGTATTGAGCCTTTCGATATTGGTTTGTCCAAAATGTGCAATAGTTGTTGACGGATGAAAGCTGATCTCGCCTTGCTGCTTGGGAAGTTCGCCTGCAATGTAGTTGAGCAAAGTGGATTTACCTTTTCCGTTTTTCCCGATGATAGCTAGACATTTGCCGTTTTCTAGAGTAAAGCTCAAGCGTTCAAAAAGCGGAGTATTGGCATCATATCCAAAACCCAGATCTTCAGCGCGTAATACCACTTTAGCAGGTGTCTCTTTGTAATTAAAGTTAAAAGATAGTGAGTTTTCATTCTCTAAACTCTCCATATCTTCCATTTTTTCCAAAGCCTTGACTTTTGACTGTGCTAGGGCAGCAGTGGATGCTCTGGCTTTGTTTCTCGCTATGAATTCTTCAAGCTCTTTGCGTTTTTTCTCTTGATTGAGACGAGTCTTTTCATATGTTTCGTCTTGAAGAGCCAAAGTTTCATAATATTTTTTTGTATCCCCTTGGACTATATATAATCCTTTGCGTTGAATACCCATAGTATGCGTAGTTACGCTATCCATAAATTCACGGTCATGCGTGATAAGTATTACTTCTCCGTCAAATTCACGGATAAATTGTTTGAGCCAGCGCAAGGAAAGAATGTCAAGGTAGTTTGTAGGCTCGTCCAGTAGTAGCATATTCGGTTCAGTTGCTAAAAGTTTTGCTAGATTGATGCGTATCTGATAACCGCCTGAAAAACTCAAAGGGTCTTTGTCTAGATCTTCTGTGCTAAATCCTAGTCCAAATAGGATTTTTTCTATCTTGTAAAAGTTATACTGCTCATCTTCACTAAGTACCTGTGCGCACTCTTCATGTACTGTAGGTTTGGTAAACTTCAGATGTTGACGTAAAGTACCTATGCGATAATTTTTTGGTATGCTTACCTCGCCTTCATCATAACTCTCTTCGCCCAATATAATTTTAAAAAGCGTTGATTTGCCGGTACCGTTTCGACCTATCAATCCTATCTTTTGTCCTTTCGACATTTGCAGGCTTAGTCCATTAAATAAAATTTGGCCGCCAAAACTTTTGGTTATATTAGTTAGCTGTATCATGTTTTATCCGTCTTGTTAAATTGTTTGCTTATCCATGATGTCAAAGAGCAATTATCATTACATTTACCATGCTTTTCACATCTTGCTTTTTTGATATTATTGATAAGTAAAATTAGAAATCCAAATCCAATAGAAAGCTCAACTCCGCCAAGTAGCCAATTGTGTTCTTGTATATTACTTATACCAAGCGCCAGTATAATAAATGTTATTATTAGGCACATATTGGATTCCTTTTTTTGCGAATTATATTATAATGCGTTAAAAAAAGAGTCATTATGTCAAGAATTATAGAGCACTTTAAAACAATTGCCAAAATTCCTCATTGCAGCGGACAAGCTCATGCTTTACGAGATTTTTTGGTAGATTTTGCCAAACAGCATAAATATAATGTGGAACTTGATAATGCAGATAATATTCTAATATACAAAGGAGAGCCGCATCTCGCACTGCAAGCTCATTACGATATGGTATGCATGGGAGAAGCACCAAATATTGAGGTTTACGAAGAGAACGGCTGGCTAAAAGCAAAGAACTCGTCTTTGGGAGCTGACAATGGCATTGCTATAGCTATGATGATGGTGTTAATAGAAGATGGGTACAATCTTGAGTTTTTACTTACTTCAGATGAAGAGATAGGACTTATAGGGGCAAATAATGTTGAGTTTGAACTCCAAAGCAAATATATGCTCAATATTGACAGCGAAAGTGAAGCAGAAGTTTATATAGGTTGTGCAGGCGGCATAGACATCAAAGCTACAAAGAGTCTCAAAATGATCTCAAATGATCTTGATTGTTATGAAGTAAGCATATTTGATCTACCAGGCGGACATTCCGGGGTAGATATAGATAAAAATATACCAAATGCCATCATACAATTGGCCCAGTTTCTACATGAACACGATATAAGCTTGGTCTCAATAGGCGGAGGCGAGAGGATAAATTCAATTCCTGCAAATGCAAAAGCCGTCATTTCAGGTAATAATATAGAGTTTTTAAAAAGCAAAAACGTGGCAATCAAACAAATCGAAAAGCAATCATATAAATTTGAAGAATCCATCATTGCGCACATAGCAGCTTTTGGGCACGGAGTATTGAAGTTTAACGATGATCTTGGCATACCGCAAGTTAGTCAAAATCTAGCTCTTGTCAGTCTTCAAGAAGATATTTTGACAATGGAAGTCAGTATACGAGCAATGAGTATAGATGAGCTTGATCTTCAAGCTAAAGCTACGGCAAATTATTTTAGAGATGCCGGGTTTGCAGTTGATAAAAGAGATAAATATCCAGCGTGGAATCCGGAAGAAAATGAATTTACAGAAATGAGTGCTAAATGCATATACGAAGTTTTTGGTAAAAGCACATATAAAGCTATTCATGCCGGGCTTGAGTGCGGAGTATTAAAGCAAAAATATCCGCATATGCTATTTGCGTCAATTGGGCCAACCATTGTATATCCTCACTCCATTAGAGAAGCGGTAGATTTGGAATCTGTAGAAAAAACTTTTGAAGTGTTAAAAACAATAATTCAAAAGGTCGGCTGATATATTTTTATAATCATTGATGTTTATACCTTGAACCGTTCTTTACTTTTGCAATATGATTTCAAGAAACAATCTTCACACAAAGGATTGATTGCCTTGCAGCGATACCTTCCAAAAAGTACCATTGCTTGATGAAGCCTATGTAGGTCTGTTTTGAATTTTTTGACCAGCTCCTCTTCGGTTTTAATAGCAGTTTTGGCATTGCTAAGCCCAAGCCTGTGAGCAACGCGGAATACATGCGTATCAACGGCCATCAGATTTGCTCCTGTATATTCTAGCATTACAACATTGGCTGTTTTTTGTCCTACACCGGCTAATTTTACTAATTCTTTTTGTGTTAACGGTATTTTGCCGCCATAATTATCTATAATTTGATTTGCCATAGTTATTAAATTTTTGGCTTTATTATTGAAAAAAGAGCATGTATTGATAAATGTTTTTACATCATCTAAATTCGCTTTTGCCAAATCAAATACGGTCGGATATGCACTAAAAAGCTTAGGAGTGATGAGGTTTACTCTCTTGTCTGTACATTGAGCAGAAAGCATTACGGCGATCAGTAGTTCATAGGCATTGGTGTAGTTTAGTTCTGTAACGCTATCGGGATAATTTTCTAAAAAAAGCTTTTTAATAGCTTGTATTTCTAATTTTGTTGCTTTTTTTGCCATGATAATCTTTCATATAAAATAATATATCATTCTACTATCGGTATTATTAATGAACGATTTACAATGATAAGGTAATATATCATAAATGATAAAAAGGAAAATGGTATATGCATAGTTTATTTAAACAAGCAATAGTTTTTATATGTATTTTTGCCCATGTTAATGCAAATGATATAATTGCAACCGTAAATGGAAAGTCTATTACTTCCGAGGATGCTAAACAATTTTTGGCATCCTCAAATACAAATTTAGAATATTCTTCTCTCACCAAAGAACAAAAACTTGCCGTTACCGAAAGATTGATAGAGAGAGAACTTTTTGCCGAGGCTGCAGCAAAGGCAAAAATTGAACAAACGCCACAGTTTGCAAACGAGCTTGAAAAGCTAAAAAAAGAATTGATGATCAATCTATGGATTAAAATGCAAATCGATTCCATGATCATTAGCGATGGAGAGGCTAGAGAAATTTATAATAGTAATAAAGCTAAGTTTATAGAACCGTCTCGTATAAAAGTAAGACATATAGTTGTCCACACTAAAGAAGAGGCAAATAGTATTATAGCCGCATTAAAGCTCCTTAAAGGAGATATGCTAAAACGTACTTTTATAGCTATAGCTACTAATAACTCTATTGATGTTAGTCGTGAGAGGGGAGGGGATTTGGGCGAGTTATCAAAAGAACAATTGGGTTCTGATGTTGGACAAATAGCATGGAATCTAAATGCAGGTACTATATCTATGCAACCTATACAGTCGCCGATAGGTTATCATGTTATTTATGTAGAACAAAAGCTAAAGCCGCGAACGATTCCTTACGAAAAAGCAAAAAAAGACATTATAGCTTCTTTGAAACAAAAACAATTCAATCTCTATTTAACACAATTGGCAAAAGAGTTTAAAAGAACGGCAAAAATTACTATACCTGGGAAAACAAATCAAAATCAATAATGATTTTTTATATTAATGATTGATTTACCAAGATAGTGTATAATTACATCATATTTTTTAAAAGAGGAATAAATGAAAAAAATTTTATTAGTAACAAGTATAAGTGCATTATTGGCTACATCTATTTTTGCAGATAGCGTAATAGGAACAGTTAATGGTATGCCTATTTATAAATCAGAAGCTGAAAATGCAGTTAAAATTCTCACTAAGGGAAAAACAACATATGATAAATTAAAACCTGAAGAAAAAAAACAACTTGTAACTTTGATGGCTCCAAGCAAGCTTGTAGAAAAAGCAGCCAAAAAAGAGCTTAATGAAAAAGAGAAAAATGCTGCAATCTCAGCAATGTGGATGCAAAAAAAGATGGCTGCCGTGACCGTATCTGACAGCGAAGCAAAAACTACTTACGACAAAATAAAAGCATCTAGTAAAGATAAAAGCAAAGTGCCTGAATTTGATAAAGTAAAAGAAACAATTAAAATGCAAATTAAACAAGATAAAGTGATCAAGTCACTAATGAGCGGTGCAAAAATAGTAGCCAAATAAAATAGGAGATTTGATGTCATTGTTTAGTCAAATTAAAGCCGGTGTAGTTACCGGTGATGATTTACAAATCCTATTTGATATAGCTAAAAAAGAGGGTTTTGCAATTCCTGCTGTTAATGTGGTAGGAACAGATTCGGTTAATGCCGCAATGGAGGCTGCAGCCAAAGCTAAGTCTCCAATTATAATTCAGTTTTCCAATGGTGGGTGTGCATTTTGGGGCGGCAAAGGCTTGCCGTCAGACAAAGCAGCAGCATTAGGCGCAATTGCAGGAGCATTGCATGTGCATGTACTTGCGCAAGCATATGGTATCCACGTGGTGCTTCATACCGATCATGCAGCCAAAAAACTGCTTCCTTGGATAGATGTATTGCTCAATGCTAGTGAAAAACATTTTGCTACGCATGGCAAACCGCTATTTTCATCTCATATGCTTGACCTATCTGAAGAACCATTGGAAGAAAATATTGCAATATGTAAAAAATATTTGGTTAGAATGGATAAAATAGGTATGGCTCTAGAAATAGAGCTTGGTGTAACAGGCGGTGAAGAAGATGGAGTGGACAACAGTAATGTAGATAATGCTTTGCTTTATACTCAGCCTCAAGAGGTAGCATATGCCTATAAAGAGTTAAGCGAAGTTAGCCATCGTTTTACTATTGCGGCATCTTTTGGAAATGTACATGGTGTTTATAAACCCGGTAATGTTGTTTTGACGCCATCAATACTTGATAATTCTCAGAAGTATATTCAAAAAGAATTTAATACTGCCCAAAAACCGGTTAGTTTCGTATTTCATGGCGGCTCAGGCTCAGAACTTAGCGACATCAGGGAGGCTATCTCTTACGGTGTCGTTAAGATGAATATAGATATTGATACGCAGTGGGCTTTCTGGGATGGCGTGAGAGGCTACGAGGCTAAGTATCACGATTATTTGCAAGGTCAGATCGGCAACCCTGATGGCGAAGATAAACCAAATAAAAATTATTATGACCCACGTAAATGGCTGAGAGCCGGAGAAGAGGCAATGGTAGCTAGACTGCTTCAGGCTTATGAAGATTTAAACTGCATCGGCAGAAATTAATATTATTGCTAAATCTAAAACTTTTACTACCTACGCCCATAGAGAGTATCTCTATAGATGGGCGTAGCTTTTATCTCAAACGAGACGATTTTATACATCCTGATTTTTCAGGTAATAAGGCTCGTAAACTTCACTACTTTTTAGCCCATGATTTTCCAAATATATCAAAAATAATCTCCTATGGTTCTGCTCAATCAAATGCCATGTATTCATTGTCCGTTTTGGCTCATATAAGAGGTTGGGAGTTTGAGTATTTTGTTGACCATATAGCAGACTATCTTAAAGAAAATCCGCATGGAAATTATGCAAATGCCATAAAGAATGGGATTAAAATAATAGAAAATGGAGAAGGGGGAAGGGAGAAGGGAGAAGGTGACGCCGGTATATTATTTGTAGAAGAGGGTGGAAGACAAGCAGAGGCTAGTTATGGCCTGGAAATTATGGCAAAAGAGATAATCGATTGGCAAATAGCAAACAATATAAAAAAATTAAATATATTTCTACCATCAGGTACCGGAACGACAGCTCTGTTTTTGCAAAAACATCTATCACTCCTTCACCCTTCACCCTTCACCCTTCACCCTAAAGTCTTTACTACTCCTTGTGTCGGTGATAGCCAATACCTCAAAAAACAATTTTTTATGCTTGAAAGCGATGATAAATTTCATCCGACCATCTTGGAGCCTCAAAAAAAATGGCATTTTAGTAAACTTTATAGTGAACATTATAAAATTTGGCTAAAATTACGTCAACAAACAGGCATAGAATTTGATATGCTCTATGACCCGATAGGATGGCACGTACTTTTGGCTAATATAGACGATCTTGATGGAGAGATTATGTATATTCATCAAGGAGGAGTTTTGGGCAACGAAAGTATGCTTCCGCGATATCAGAGAAAATATAAGGATATAGGATGAAGATAATTCAGAGCAATGATGTAAAGTTTGAAGCAGAGTTTTCTGAACTTTTGCAACGAGGCAAAATGGATATAGATGGAGTTTCTACTATCGTTTCTAATCTTTTAAAAGATATAAAAAATAATGGCAACCAAGCAGTTAGAGAGCAGATTGCCAAATTTGACAGATGGACTCCTGCAAAAGATGAAGATTTAAATATATCAGTTGATGATATGAAAAAAGCATATGACAATATAGATGACAAGCTTAGAGATGCTATGCACTTAGCTTATGATCGTATAGAAGCATACCATCAAAAACTCATGCCTAAAACATGGATGGATGAAGAGCCAAACGGCATTATACTCGGGCAAAAAATCACAGCCGTTGATAGAGCAGGACTTTATATACCAGGAGGCAAAGCAGCATATCCAAGTTCATTGCTTATGAATGCGGTTCCTGCTATAGTAGCAGGCGTAAAAGAGATTGTAGTATGTACACCGGCTCCTGATAATGAGATAAATGAACTATTGCTTGCTGCTTGTCATTTATGTAAAGTGACCAAAGTATTCAAAGTAGGCGGTGCTTCTGCAATCGGCGCTATGGCTTACGGGACACAAACTGTACCGAAAGTAGATGTTATCACGGGACCGGGTAATATTTTTGTTGCCACTGCAAAAAAACTAGTATATGGCGAAGTAAATATAGATATGATAGCCGGACCTAGTGAGATAGGAATACTTGCTGATGAAAGTGCAAGAGCAGATTATATAGCCATGGATTTGTTATCTCAAGCAGAACATGACGAGATGGCAAGTTCTATTTTGATAACTACAAGCATGGAATTGGCAAACAATGTAAGTAATAAAGTAGAAGAATTTCTAAATACACTTTCTAGAGAACCAATAGCACGTAAATCAATAGACGAAAGAGGTGCTATCATCGTAACATCATCTATGGATGAGGCGGTAGAACTGATGAATGAGATAGCCCCTGAACATTTGGAGGTTATGACAAGTGATCCTATGAGTTTGCTAGATAACATTCGTCACGCCGGAGCAATTTTCTTGGGCGAAAATACTCCCGAGCCTATCGGAGATTATATAGCAGGACCAAATCATACCTTGCCTACCGGTGGAACAGCAAAGTTTTATTCACCACTAAGCGTAGAACATTTCCTCAAGAAATCATCTATCATCTCCATGAGCAAACATGGTATCAATGAGCTTGGAGAAGCATGTGCTCTGATAGCTCATACAGAAGGTTTGACTGCCCACGAGGAATCTGTAAGGATTCGTCTGAGAGCCTAAAACTATAAAAAAAGAGGGGGAGGAGAAAACGTATGAAGTATTTGATATTGATTTTATCAATTTTTTTATTTATTAAAGCAGATGAGATATCTCCAAAATATGAGTATCATCTTTTAGAGAATTCGTGTTTAAAAGATCAAAATGCTAATAGTTGTATTTCGGTTGGATTTTTAAATGAAACTTTTAATTTAGACAGAACTGAATATATACAAAAAATTCAGCTTAAGTATAGCTTTTTTGACATATTGCCTATAGCCACGATGAATAAATTTTATAACTTTAGTACAAACTTAAATTTAGAAAATAATCAATTAAAAGCTTTTCAAATGTACGAAAGAGCATGTTTTTATAATAATGCAATAGGTTGTACATTAGCAGGCTTTAATACAAAACAAGAAAATCAAAAAGAAGGATTTTTCTTAAGATCGTGCTATGAGTTAAA
>JAFGWQ010000141.1 GCA_016937075.1 Campylobacterales bacterium
ACCGCCCATTGCAATTACATAACTATTAATTTGCTGTTCTAATTCTTCTTTGGACTCTAGTGATAGTTGCTTGATGGGATGGTACATTAAATGCCTTTGATTATTGTATTATATCTAATTAGTTTCTTTTTATTGGCTATTAGTTACCAACTGTTTTATTTCTAGTTGTCAATTTCTTTAAAAGCTTCTGTTATGATACGTTCACCGTTATCATATTGTTTTATTTTCTTTGCTTCTTTGCAACAACCATTGTCATCTAGGGTAAAGACTATAATTTGAAGTATAGATTTACAATGTTTTGGTACATCAAAGTACTCACCTATACCTGTTAAAAAACGTTTAATAGGAGCTTTTGCATCCATACCTATAACACCGTCACGACATCCGCTTAACCCCACATCTGTTACATAACAACATCTTTCTATTATACTGAGATCATCGGTACCAATATGGGTATGTGTGCCTAATATTGCGCTTACTTTATCTTTAAGCAAATGAAGAAGAACTTGTTTTTCGCTTGTGGCTTCCGCGTGCATATCTATAATAATATGATTTATCTCTTCTAATTGTAATTGATGTATGGCTTCAATAATAACCGTAAATGGATTATCCACCATAGGCATAGCATAATGGCCCATTAAATTAACAACAGCAACTTGCCTATCTAGTATCGTAGCACGCAAGATACCGCTGCCTGGCATTGCCAGTGGATAATTAAGAGGGCGAATAATAGAGTGTGTATCAAATAAGGATATAATCTCTTTTTTGTCGAAACTATGATTTCCTCCGGTCATCATGTCTATGCCACAGCCAAATAATTCATCAGCATTTTTGACACTAAGTCCAAAGCCGTGACTAGCATTTTCATAATTAGCTATCACAAAATCTATACCAAACTCTGATTTTAAATTTGGCAAATATTCAGCGATTATATCTCTGCCTGGCTTGCCTACAATATCACCGATAAAACCGATGGTCATTATAGTCCCTTACTTGGTTTTGCCGGCAAAAGGGAGCAATGCGCTAGCCCAAGTAAGACCACCGCCAAAAGTATCGAGCAGCATCAGATCACCCTCTTTAAGTCTGCCTGATTCATAAATATCATTAATAGCCATAGGAATAGAAGCTGCCGAAGTGTTCCCGTACTTTTGGACTGTTAAGACCACTTGCTCTTTTGTCATACCCAATGAATCGCCAACCGCTTTAATAATACGATAATTTGCTTGGTGCGGCACAAAGTGAGGAATATCGGATGCTTTCAAATTGTTTGTTTCGAGTATCTCTACCACATCTTGCGTCAAAGTCTTAACTGCAAGCTTAAATGTCTCATTCCCCTTCATCTGAACAAAATTCAGCTTATCATCAAGCATTTTTTGATTTGCAGGATTTACACTGCCAGGAGCCGGAGTAACCAAAAAATCTGCATAAGTACCGTCAGCACTTGCGTGTATATCAACAATAGATTCTTTTTTGCTTGATGTGGCACTAATTATTGCTGCTCCTGCACCATCTCCAAATAAAATACAAGTACTACGATCTGTGTAATCTACAATAGATGAAAACTTTTCGGCTCCAATGATGAGAATATTCTTTTTCATTCCAGACTCTATAAAAGCTTTTGCTATAGAAAGAAGATACACAAACCCACTACACGCCGCACTAATATCAAAGGCTTGAACATTAACAATATCCAGTTTTTTAGAAATTATACAAGCAGTTGAGGGCATATTAAAATAATCAGGTGTTACTGTAGCGCATAATACTAAATCTATATCTTCTTTGGCAATACCTGATCGCTCAATCGCCATACTCGCAGCCTTTGCACCCATATCACTTGTGCTTTCATTTTTGGCAGCTATATGTCTCTCTTTGATTCCTGTACGTTTAACTATCCATTCATCGGTAGTATCTACCATTTTTTCAAGATCACTATTTGATAAAACCTTTTCTGGCACATAAGCTCCAATTGATCGCATTGCCGCATATTGTGCCATTGTATATCCTTTTTTGATTCTTGTAATTTAATGTGATTGTGTCATAAGTGATTCAATTGCACTATTGACATTCGAATTGCTATAATTAATTGCTTGTAAAATAGCATTTTTTATAGCTTTGGCATTAGAGTTTCCATGCCCTATGATAGCACATCCATTTACTCCAAGGAGCGGTGCCCCGCCATACTCATGAGGATCTACTTGTTTTTTAATATTTGCAAAAACTTTTCTCTTCATGAGCATAGCACCAAGTTTTGCCGGAAGCGATTTACGGATATATTGCTTCATCATAGTAAAAATAGTCGATGCAACTCCCTCGCTAGTTTTAAGTAAGATATTTCCTGTAAATCCGTCACATACTACTACGTCTACATGTCCGTTAAAAATATCTCTACCCTCAACGTTGCCCACAAACCACTTAAATCCTTTAATTAATTTAAATGCTTCTTTGGTAAGATCGTTGCCTTTACTCTCTTCTTCGCCATTGGCCAACAATCCTACTTTAGGATTAGGGATTTTCATGACGCTCTTTGCATACGCCTCTCCCATAATAGCAAATTCATATAAATTTTGTGCTTTGCACTCAACGACCGCACCCACATCAAGAACTAAGGTTTTATTTTTCCCTAGACTAGGCATTAAAGTAGCAAGTGCCGGCTTTGAAATATGAGGCAATCTGCCTATGCGCAAAGTAGCCAATGTCATCGTGGCACCGCTATGTCCGGCAGAAACTACAGCATCTGCATGCTTTTCTCTGACAAGCTCAACTGCTTTATATATAGATGAGTCTTTTCGCTTTAGTGCATCAGTAGATGAATCGCTCATACTTATCACATCACTAGCTTGAACAATCTCTATTTTCTCATGATAGTATTGTGGTAAAAATGCAAGAATTTTCTCTCTATCCCCTACTAAAATAGGAGTAAATGCCATCTCTTCTAATGCTTGTACTACACCTTCTATAATAGGCTCGGGACCATGATCCCCGCCCATAGCGTCTATAGCTATTGTTACCATAAATTATGCTTTATATTCG
>JAFGWQ010000142.1 GCA_016937075.1 Campylobacterales bacterium
ATCCTCTCGTTTTCTTCTTATTGTGCCTTATAAGTCTATCTTTTTTTCAGCACTTTTAATTATACGATGACTGTCATCTTGAGAAGTCTTTAGACTTCGTGAAGATCTCTTTTTTTTAGATTCTCACACCACTTCGTGGCTCAGAATGACAGCCTACTCGTACTTTTTAAACTGCTCTAACCATACTTTGTCTTCATCACTTAGTGTACCCACCTTGCGAAGTAAACTTTCTTTGATACTATTTAGATCTTTTATTTCAAGATATTGCAACAACTCCGGGTTTATTGTCGACTCTTCTTTTCCATATGATATCAGTGTTTCTATCTCTTTTAATAATGCTTCTTTTTCATTCATTTGGCTATACTATCAAAAAAATACTAAAGGATACTAGATGTTACAAGTCGGTGATAACGTACCGGATTTTTGCCTGCCAAATCAAGACGAAGAAGAGATCTGCTTTAGAGATATCAAAGGCCGCTGGATAGTGCTATATTTTTATCCTAAAGACAATACTCCAGGATGTACTACCGAAGCTTGTGATTTTACTGCATCATTGCCTGATTTTAGAGAGCTTGATGCTTCCGTACTTGGAGTTAGTCCTGATAGCCCGGCATCTCATCGCAAATTCATTGAGAAAAAAGAGCTGCGCATCACACTGCTTTCCGATGAACAAAAAAGCCTTTGCAATGCTTTTGGCGTTTGGCAACTCAAAAAATTTATGGGCAAAGAATATATGGGAGTAGTGCGAAGTACTTTTTTGATCAATCCGGAAGGCAAGATAGCTTTTGTGTGGGGAAATGTCAAAGTAAAAGGACATGCACGGGAAGTTAAAAATAAATTAGAAGAGTTGCAAAAAGCCTAAAGCTATTTTGCAACTGCACACTCATAGCCGGCTTCTTTTACAGCATCACATAACACTTCTGGTTTGGTAGCATTATCTGCTTTGACTTCAGCAGTTCCGCTTTTCAAAAATACAGTAGTCTCTTTGACTCCTTGCACATTATTCAGAGATGATTTTACATTGCTCACACATGCAGGGCACATCATACCTTGGATATTTAATTTCACTAATTGATCTGCGCTTACTATCGATACACACGCAGCAATTGTTAAAATAGTTTTTTTCATTCAGACATCCTTTTAATTGTTTTAATGGTATTGTTTCATATGACGTATTAAATTAACATTAAAAGGGCATATTGATGCATACGATAGAGTGGTGGGCGATTATTTCTATTGCATTTTTGGGAAGTTTCGGACACTGTATAGGGATGTGTGGGGGGGTTTATTGTCGCATATAGCTCAGCTAAAATAGATGATACGATGAATACGACAGCTCAATTAGCAAGACATGGGGCATACAATATCGGCAGAGTGCTCTCATATGTTATACTCGGTATGTTCTTTGGAGCTATCGGCGCTCTATTGACATGGAATATGTCACTCCATGGGGCATTGTTTATCTTGGCCGGTATCATTATGCTAATAACTGCTCTAGGAATGCTTGGACTCTCTCGCCTGATACATCTTTTGGAACACTCTTTTGTTCATCTTCCATGGTTTAAAGCCCTATTTTCACGGCTTTTAAAGAGCAAATCCATAGCAAGCTTTTTTGCCCTAGGAGTAATGAATGGATTTTTTCCTTGCGGGTTTGTCTTTTTCTTTGCAGCCAAAGCAGCTGCGTCAGCTTCCATCATAGACGGTGGGCTTATAATGGCAATATTCGGTTTAGCTACTATACCGACACTCTTGGCTCTTGGACAGTCCGTAAGCTTCCTAAAACAAGTTGCATTTAGACAAATGATGAATCGTATAGCAGCCCTTGCTATATTTATTTACGGTCTTTATAGCATATATTATGGACTTGCTTATTTTTATGATCTGCCGCTATAAGGATAAAATATGATACCACCTCGCAGCTCTATCAGATCAGGCGTCAAAGTCGCTATCATTCTCAAAGCAGACCAACGAAGCGGCAAGCTCACGGAGGGAATTGTAAAAGATATTTTGACTAGCTCACCTACTCATCCGCACGGGATAAAAGTAAGGCTCATGAGCGGAGATGTAGGACGAGTACAGAAAATAATAAGTTAATAAACTTCTTTTCTGTGTGCTATCCTGATAAGTGTGATAAGTAGTATGTTATTTTCTCTTAGATACACGATTCGATAATTTCCCGCTCTTTTTCTGTATTTGCCTTTATGTTTGCCCTGCAATGGCTTGTCTGTTGCGAATACTCCAGCTTCTAAGTCTTTTATCTTTGTCCAAACAAGTTTTTGATTCTCTGGGTCTATTGATTCAAGTTCTTTAAAAAACCGCCTTAGGAACAATGACTTTATACATCTAGTCTTAGCTTTCGTGCAACTTCTTCAAGTGTATATACTTCACTTTTACCGCTTTTGATATCATCTATCCTTTTGTCGCTTATCATCTCATCTAGTGTATCAAAATAGCTGCTCACAGCCTTTTCTATCAGATATGTTCTGCTTCTATCCAGCTCGGAGGCGTACTTATCCAATTCGCCGAGTAGTGACTCATCTATTCTTATATTTATGGCTTTTTTGCTCATTGTATTGTCTTGTATATTATTGTAGATACATTATAATACAATACACTACATTTTGTCAAGTTTTTGGAATACAAAGAGGTGTTCATGCATTATAAGCAAAAAGTTTGCCTCTTTGCTTTTGTTTACCCAAAAACCTGTCGCTTTACAATTATGCTGCTGTTTGATAATATCTTCTTTTAGTTCAAATCCAGCATTTAAAAATCTTTGCATTACCATAAATGCAAGCGGTTGATACATTTTCTTTCTTCTGGTATCTCCTATGAGAACGGCACAAAATTTATTTGGCTTCAATACTCTAAAAAGCTCTTTGATGACTTTTTCATACTCATCACAAAACTCATCTAAATCATGAATGTTTGATAAATCTTTATCTATTTGTTTATCTGAATAGTTAATAATATCAGCATACGGCGGATGATTCAGTGCAAAGTCTATACTTTCATCTTCCAGCATTGCAAGCTGTCTTGCATCATTAAGCTTCAATTCTATTTTTGGATCAAATTCATTCTCAAATTCTAGTGCATTTTTTGTAAGCTCTATAGCATTTTGATTTATATCAAGTGCCAAAAGATTACGATTTAACAGCTTGCACTCTATAGCAGTAGTGCCACCACCTATCATAGGATCAAGCAGATAATCGCCTTCATTTGAATACCTTAAAAGAAG
>JAFGWQ010000143.1 GCA_016937075.1 Campylobacterales bacterium
AGATCAATTATGAGTCTTTGGGAAATTTCTCTTTCGTGTTTTAATATTCCAATAATTACGTCAATTTCCAGCTCTTTGATATGAATTGTCATCAGATGACTTTTCCTTCTTCTTTTTTTATGATCCTCATTATATTCGGTATATGCTTGTAAAAAATTATCCAAGCGATGATCCAAAGCGGTGCATGAGGAATTTGCGGGGTTATAATATAACTGGCAATTATAAGTGCTGCTAATGCTATTAGAGATGATAATGATGAAATTTTAAGAAGTTTTGCACTAATGAACCAAATCGCAATAGCAATTAAAGTAGGTATTGGAATCAAAACAGCCAACACACCAAGTGCAGTTGCTACACCTTTGCCGCCTTCAAAGCCCAAAAATGGCGAAAAGCAATGCCCGACAACACTTAGTAATGCTATTGTCCATAATACTTCCTGACCGACACCGGACAATATCGCAATTAGCAATACAATAGCACCTTTTAGTGCGTCTAGAGCCAACGTAGCAGCTCCTAATTTTTTTGCCAAAGAGGGGTTGGTCTCTTTTACTACTCTTAGTACATTTGTAGCTCCTATGTTGCCGCTGCCTGCTTTTTTGATATCCACTCCGGCAAATTGTTTGGCTAATATATATCCAAAAGGAATCCCGCTAATAAGATAAGCCAATATATAAAATAGTAAATTTTGATTCATAAAGTCCATGATCGCTCCAGATGTAATGTTAATGCAATTTTATCCGATTTTAGATAAAATAGCTCCAATTTTAACCAATCGGTATCCAAAAAAGATAACAAAGGGCAAATATGGATTATAAAAAAGAGATAGAAAGACTTAAAGCTGCATTGCCGGTTACTATAGTGTCACACTATTATCAAAGAGATGAAGTTTTCGAGATAGCGGATATCGTCGGTGATTCATTGGAGCTTGCTAGAAAATGCCAAAATGATCCAAATGAGTGGATAATATTTTGCGGTGTAGGTTTTATGGGTCAAAGTGTCAAAGTTATATCTCCTGAAAAAAGAGTGTTGATGCCGCGCATTGCATGCTGCGCCATGGCAAAGATGATTGATGATACCTATTTTGATCAGAGCGTAGCTTATATGACAGAGCGAGGAATCGCAAAAGAAAATATTTTGCCGATAACTTATATAAACTCAGATGCAAGTGTAAAAGCTAAAGTCGGAGAGATGGGCGGAATGGTGTGCACGAGTGCAAATGCCTATAAGATTATTCAAAAAGGCTTAGAGAGCGGCAAAAAGATACTCTTTGTTCCCGACCGTTGTTTGGGGCAGAATTTTGCTATTCAAATGGGACTAAAATCATGTGTGATCGGCGTAGGAGAATGTGACCCGAAAGAAGCTGATGTCATCTGTTTTAATGGTTTTTGTTCAGTCCACCAACTCTTTACACCGGCAGATGTTGAGTTTTATCGCCGTAAATATCCTGATATTAAAATAGCAGTTCACCCCGAGTGCGATCCGAAAGTAACGGCATTAGCTGATTTTGTAGGTTCAACTTCTCAACTTATCAAATATGTGAATGAACTTGACATTGACCAAAAAGTCGCAGTAGGTACTGAGTATAATCTGGTCAATCGGATGAGAAAAGCCAATACTTATGTTTTATCTTCTACTAAGCCGGAATGTCCTACAATGAATGAAACAACACTAGAAGATTTATATCGTACGCTTAAATCAATAGAAGATGGCGATCCGATCAATGAAATCTTTGTAGATGAGCATACGAGCAAATATGCCAAACTAGCACTGACAAGAATGCTTGAAGTGCAATAAAGGGGTTATGTAATGCATAAAGAGTCTTTTATTAGATCAATAGTAGCTGAGGATATCGGCAGAGGAGATCTGTTTTCTTTTTTTGGAGAAACCAAGAATGTTACTGCTTATATACTTTCAAAAGGTAATGGTGTATTTGCAGGACGAGAATATATAGAAGTTTTTGCAGAGTTGTATCATGTAGATATCAAGTGGAATATAGATGATGGTGAAGAGTTCACAAACGGTAAAAAGCTTTTATTTGTCAAAGGAGACAATAAAACAATTTTAGCTTTAGAGAGATCTATCCTTAATATTGCATTGCACGCAAGTTCTATTGCTACTTTGACATCAAAATATGTCAAGGCATTAGAGGGGAGCGGCGTAAAACTTTTAGATACTCGCAAAACCCGTCCTATGTTAAGGATATTTGAAAAATATGCCGTGCGTTGCGGAGGAGGCATAAATCATCGCATGGGACTTGATGATGCACTTATGCTTAAAGATACGCATCTAGCAACAATAGATGATCTGCCAAATTACATCAAGCAAGCCCGCAAAAACATACCTTTTACAACCGCTATTGAGATAGAATGTGAGAGTATAGAGATGGCCCAAAAAGCCATGGAGCTCGGAGCTGACATAGTTATGTGCGATAATATGAATATAGAGCAAATGAAAAAAGTGGCTGACTTTAGGAATGATAAATATCCTCATGTGCTGCTTGAAGCTAGCGGTAATATTACGCTTGATACTATCAAAGAGGTAGCATCAAGCGGCGTGGATGCCATCTCGACCGGGAGCATCGTTCATCAAGCTAATTGGATCGATCTTTCTATGAAGATAGATAGCTAATAAAAAATATAGTATAATAGAATTATTATTTTACAGAAAGGGCAAAATGCAACAAAGAACCATTAAAAAACCTGTCGAAGCAGTCGGTATCGGGTTGCATAAAGGTGAGCCTATAAGATTGAGATTGGAACCCATGGGCCCCAATAGCGGTATAGTATTTTATCGTGAAGATATAGCCCTTACTATTCCGTTAAAGCCATCAAGTGTTATTGATACCCAAATGGCTACGGTAATTGGCAATGAAAAAGGTTTTATATCCACCATAGAACATTTTCTTTCGGCTGTGTATGCTTATGGCATTGATAATCTTAGAGTTGTTGTTGACGGCAATGAAATGCCTATCATGGATGGTTCTGCTATTTCGTTTTGTCTTTTGCTTGACGAGGCAGGTATTCAGACACTTGATGCTCCTAAAAATATTATGAGAATTTTAAAACCGGTAGAAGTCAGAGACGGTGATAAATTTGTCCGCTTTATACCGAGTGATAAAGCTACATTTGATTTTAAAATATATTTTGATCATCCGGCTATCACCGAACAATCATACTCTTTTACTCTCGGTACTAAAAATTTTATTGACCAGATAGCAAGAGCTAGAACTTTTGGGTTTGCCAAAGATATACAATATCTTCAAAGTAAAAATCTAGCCCTTGGCGCAACTTTGCAAAATGCAATAGGATTGGACGAGCATAAGATTCTCAATCCAGAGGGATTGCGTTTTGATAATGAATTCGTAAGACATAAAATATTGGATGCTATGGGTGATATGATGGTCGGAGGATGTGCTATATTGGGGGCTTATGAGTCTTTTGCAGGAAGCCATAAGCTCAATTCTCAGCTTATTGCAAAACTCAAAGAAGAGAGCACTAATTATGAAATCGTGGCCGTAGATGCCGTACAAAGTAGGGAATTTGAAAAAAGTTTTGCGACAGCATGATGTGCTAATAATATCCATATCTTCCCCTTTTTTGATAGGACTTTATTTTGATAAACAATTAGTACAGGAGTGGAGTTCTGATGAAAAGATTTCAGATGCTCTCTTGCCGCTGCTTACGCCAATTTTGGATACATATGGTATAAATTCGATAATTTATACCAGCGGGCCGGGAAGCCATATGGCCACAAAACTTACATTTATAACATTAAAGACCATAGAAATTGCCAAAGGAATTCCTTGCGTCGGATGTAGCGGTTTTGATTGCAACGACAATAGACCGATTAAAGCAATGGGAAATCTATACTTTGTCAAAGAAAAAGAGACTATAATAACAAAAAAATTTGACCAGGCGCTAGATATGTCTTTTGCATTGCCAAAAAATCTTCAAGATATAAAACTTGATTTTGATGCTATGCCATTACATATTTTGCCGGCAGTCTAAAGGGTAGAAATTGTTTGTAAGTGTTCCTGCAACTAGTGCTAATCTAGGTCCCGGGTTTGATGCATTGGGTTTGGCTATAGATTTACGCAATGAGGTTATTATTAAGCCGTCATCGTTTCTTAGTCTTGCTACCCATGGAGAAGGGGCCGAAAATGTAAAGATTCGAAAAAACCTTCTTTTTTTAGATATATTTTCTACACACTACAAAAGATTAACAGGTAAAGAAGATGTATTTCGTTTTGAATTTTTGAATCGTATTCCGATCTCAAGAGGGCTTGGGAGTTCATCAGCTGTTATCGTAGCCGCATTGGCATGTGCATATACAGCGGCCGGCGTATCGTACACAAAAAGAGAATTGTTGAACTTGGCCCTTACTTATGAAAAACATCCTGATAATATAACACCCGCAGTAATGGGTGGCTTTAATGTAGCATGCGTAGAGGACGGTCGAGTGTATAGCAAAAAAAGACGTTTGCCAGATTATTTAAAAGCCGTGCTGGTTGTTCCAAACAAAACCATTTCTACTGCCAAATCACGTACGACTCTTCCTAGAGTTTATACAAAAGATGAAACAGTTTACTCATTATCTAGGTCGGCATATATGACGGCATTATTTATGAGCGAATCATGGGATTTGCTGCGAATAGCATCAAAAGATAAGCTTCATCAAACTAGACGAATGAAAATGATGCCTGAGCTTTTTGAAGTTCAAAAAATTGCTCTAAAAGAAGGTGCCTTGATGAGTACTCTTTCAGGCAGCGGATCTACATTTTTTAATCTATGTTATGACAAGGATAGTAAAAAAATTGCAAAAGCTTTGCAAAATAGCTTTCCGGAATTTAGAATATTTGTCTGCGGCCTTGATAATTACGGCGTTATAGCAAAGAGTTAAACTCTTTTTTGGTATAATACGCGATGTTAAAAAGAGAACCTATAAGAATGTGTATCACTTGCAGACAAAGAGCTTTTCAGCATACTCTCATAAGATTACAGCATAAAGAGACTAGTATTGTTTCATACGATGGCAGTGGCAGAAGCTTTTATCTTTGCAATAAATGTGTGCAAGATCAGAAAAAGAAAAAAGGGTTGGCAAAGCGTTTCAAAATTGAAGAAGCTTATGTTGACAAGTTATTAAAGGAGATTGATGGATAAGGTTAAAATCCAGGATGTTGCTGCCGAAGTAGGTCTTTCAAATACTGAGGTATTAGATAAAGCTATAGAATTAGGATTTGCAGTTAAGGTAGCTTCTAGTTCTATTAGCACGGAAAATGCAGAAGTATTGTTTAATTATATAGTTAGCGGTGAATTGCCGCAAGAATTTAAAAAGCCGGCCAAAAAAACAGCTAGCGTCAAGAGTGAAAAAGCAGAAGAAAATGTTGCTCCAACTGTTGTTCTTGCCGAAGAAGAAGCACCGGTAGTTGAACCTAAAAAAGAAAAGCCAAAAGCTTCTAATATTTCAAGTTCTATTAAAGTTACTCCAAAAGCAACGGCCCAAGAGATAAAAGATAAAGAGACGAATATACTTGCAGGCATGACTATAGTCAAACAAAAACTACAAACGCCATCTAAGCCCGCAGTTACTACTATGCCAGAAGCTGTTAAAAAGAAAAAACCAAAGAAAACTATCAATGCCAAAGAGAGTGGTTCAAAGCTAGATATTGAAGATAGAGATTTTATGGGTAGCGGATTTGAGCTTTTTGAGGAACAAGAAGTTGTATTGTTGGATTTCTCCGATAAGAATATCTATGAAGAGATGAAGCGCCAAGAGCAAAAAAGAAAAGAAGAGCAAGAAAAACGCCCGACACGCTTTTCACAAGTATTCAACCAGCAAAGCAATGCTCGCCGTGGCGGTAGAAAGCGCAAAAGATATATTAAATCAGATGAAAGTCAAGAACAAGTAACAGCGATCGAGATCCCAGAAAACGTTAGGGTCTATGAATTTGCAGAAAAAGTCGGTAGAAGCGTAGGCGAAGTTGTAAAAGTTCTGTTTGCACTAGGAACTATGGTTACAAAAAATGACTTTTTGGATAAAGATGATATTGAGATACTTTCAGATGAATTTGGTGTTGAAGTAACTACTATTAATCCACTTGATGCTCTTGATTATGTTGGTTCATACGATAAAGAAGAAGATATAAATCTAAAAGAGAGACCTCCTGTTATTACCATAATGGGACACGTTGACCATGGTAAAACATCACTTTTGGATAAAATCCGTTCTACTAAAGTAGCAGCAAGAGAAGCCGGCGGTATTACACAGCATGTAGGAGCTTATCAAATAGCTAAAAATGGCAAGAAAATCACATTTATAGATACTCCGGGTCACGAAGCTTTTACCGAAATGCGTTCACGTGGAGCTCAAGCAACCGATATAGTTATCATTGTTGTAGCTGCCGATGACGGAGTAATGCCTCAAACCAAAGAGGCTATCAATCATGCAAAAGCAGCTAATGTTCCTATGATAGTAGCTATCACTAAAATGGACAAAGAGAGTGCAAATCCAGATATGGTAAAAGCACAGCTTGCCGAACTTGGTATTACTCCTGTTGATTGGGGCGGGGATTATGAATTTGTACCTGTATCTTCTCACACAGGTCTTGGTATAGAAGAACTTTTGGACGTGATTTTGCTTCAAGCTGAGATCATGGAGCTTGTTGCTGATCCATCTAGAAAAGCTAAAGCAATTGTTGTTGAGAGTTCCGTTGAAAAAGGTTTTGGACCGGTTGCAAATATTATAGTCAAAAATGGTACACTCCATATAGGTGATAATGTAATTGTTGGAAAAACATATGGGCGCATTAAAGCTATCAAACTTGATGACGGATCTAACGTAAAAGAAATCGGACCAAGCACTCCGGCTGCAATTGTCGGCTTAAATGAAGTTCCTGGAGCAGGCGATGTTCTAGTAGCAATGGATAGCGAAAAAGATGTCAGAGAATTAGCAAGCAAAAGAGCAGAGTATGATAGAGCCAAACAGCTTTCTAAGAGTACAAAAGCATCTTTGGATGATCTAACAGCACTTATTACAGAGGGGCAACTAAAAGCATTGCCAATAATATTAAAAGCCGATGTTCAAGGTTCTCTTGAAGCGATTAAAAACAGCCTTGAAAAGCTTAGAAATGAAGAGGTTAAAGTCAATATTATCCATGAGGGCGTAGGCGGCATTACAGAAAGTGATGTTACACTGGCAAGCGCAGGAGAGCATGTAGTAATCCTCGGCTTTAATGTCAAAGCCAATAGCAGCGTAGGACAAAAAGCAAAAGAACTTGGAGTTGAGATCAAAACTTATTCAGTCATCTATCAATTATTAGATGACGTTAGAGATCTTCTTGGCGGTATGATGAGTCCTGTGATAAGCGAAGAAGCTACAGGACAAGCAGAAGTTAGAGAGACGTTCACGGTAGCTAAAATTGGAACCATCGCGGGTTGTAAAGTTATAAGTGGCAGCATCAAACGAGGCAGCAAAGCTAGAGTTATGAGAGGCGAAAATGTTATATACGAAGGAACCATATCATCACTTAAACGCTTTAGCGAAGATGTCAAAGAGGTCAA
>JAFGWQ010000144.1 GCA_016937075.1 Campylobacterales bacterium
AATGCTGCTACACAAATAGTAGTCGGACGTCCAAGCCTAACCAAACATCACATAGACTTATACAATAGATACCACTATCACAAACAAGACAAAGACGGCTGGAAATATCGCTCTATAACACACAAAGAGTATTATGAAAACTTTGTAGAAGGTGCTGAGGATTTTGGCAAAGAAGTGCTTTATTTTCAAGATGAAAAACTCATAGGCGTTGATCTAATTGATATATTAGAAGACGGTATAAGCTCGATCTATTGCTACTATGACCCGAATTTCAGCGAGCTATCCATTGGTACTTTTTCACTTCTTTATCAAATAGAACTCGCTAAAAAATTAGGGCTAAGATGGATATACCTAGGATATTGGGTCGAAGGATGCAAAGCATTCGCTTATAAAACAAATTTTCAACCCCAAGAGCTGCTAGATGGATTTCCTGCTTTGGAAGAGCCGCCTAGCTGGAAAAAGTTTTAGAGTTACATCGTCATATCTGCACAAGCAGATATCCGGTACGTCACTTCAATATTTCATCTTTCTTATCCAATTCCAAAACAACCTATCGGGATTGACTCTGTTATCAATTTCACTTTGTTTTACAATATGCGAAGCCAACTCATTGGCAAGGTATGGAGCCAAGACAAATCCTCTGGCACCAAGCCCATTTAATATAAAAAGATTTTGTATATATATAGGCTGATATTTTCTACCATTTAAGATATTTGGATAATTTAACATACTGGCCGTATCTATGACTTTGCCTACCACTGGAGCAAAATCTCTGCTTCCGCTTCTCATGCCGCAATATGTTTTAACCAGCTCAAAATCACTTGTGTCGATCAATCTCGAAGCACTATCCTTTAACTCCATAGCTTTACTTTCATCACACGGTTTTGGCTCTTTGACTTCAAGCTCATGCGTAGCTCCAAGCTTTATGATGCCGCCCATATTGGCCGAGATTGACAAACCCTCATGAAGAGTTATCCCTAGAGGCAAATTGGAACGAAAATCAGCCCTATTGCCCCACGTGCCTTTAATGCCCATATACTTCATGTCAAACAAATTATTCTCATATCCTGTAGTAAGCACCAAATTGGCTGTCTCATAGCCTTCAACTTGCCATTTATCGTCTATAAATTCAATCTTTTTAACATCAAGCAGTTTAAGATCAATACCATCCAAAAGTGCCTCACAAAGTGCAACGGTATCACACGCTCCGGCTTCGTTAAATAATGTACTCTCAAATAAAGAATTGACATGAAGTTTAGATAGTTGTTCAGGATTAAATATCTCATTTTTGGCTTTGTGGAACCGGGAGTAATATGGGATTTTGGATGCATCATTGCTATTTTTTGGAATTCGCACTATACCTGTAGCGTGATAATGATCCGGAAAATGTTCAGCATAAAACGAGTATGCAAATGCAAATGCATCATCAGTAAGATCTTTGAGTGGAGAGCTCACCCCTATTTTTGGTGATACAAATGCTCCCGCAGCGCCGCTTCCTCCGCTTGCTACTCCACTCTTGTCAAATACTAGGACTTTTTGCCCTAACTTATTTAAATAGTATGCAGTAGCCGCTCCTGCGATACCAGCGCCGATTATAATGGTATCGTAAGATCTAGTCGGCATTTATATGGTGATCTCTTTGATATCAGCGATACTTTTGAAGCTGTTATATATAGCTCCTATCGTAGCTTGACGATTTAATCTAAGTACTTCATCGTCACTATTTACCATGACATTATCAAAATAAGTATCAAGGCTATTTTTGAGTCCAAACAATGCTTCGAGTTTCTCTTTGTAGCTGTCATATGTACTATTTGATACTTCCATAAACTCATCATATAATACTTTTTCTTCATCTTGTGCAAATAGCGCTATGTCGACTTTCATTTGGCTATCGTCACCTGAGATATTGGCAACCCTTTTAAATGTACTGGAAATGCTTTTAAAATCATCTCTCGAAACGATAGAATCCAAGGCCAGAGCTTTTTTGAATATCTCACAGATATCTCTCTCGCCAGAAGCTAAAACTGAAGCTATGATAGATGGGTTTACATCTATAGACTTATAGATTCTCTCTACTACAAAAGACGATAAAAGTTCCAAGTCAAATGACTGATAATTTGATGATATATCCAAAATAGTACTATCTATATCAAAAGAGAGATCATACTCGACCAAGATACGAACGATCCCGTTTACTGCACGACGAAGAGCAAACGGATCTTTTGAACCTGTCGGGATCTTGCCTACGCTAAAAAGCCCCAGCAGTGTATCAAGCTTGATAGCCATAGCAACGATAGCACTAAAAAGTGAGCTAGGAAGCTCTGCGCCCTCACCTACTGGCATATACTGCTCTTTTATAGCCTCGCAAATCTCTGTTTCTTTCCCAAGTGCCGTGGCATAGTAATATCCCATAAGACCTTGAAGCTCTGTAAACTCATATACCATTTCACTGGTCAGATCTGCTTTTGCCAACTTCATGGCTTCACTCATCAAAGGTTTTAAAATATCTATTTTTTTATCAAATTTATGACTATATTTATTCAAAAGATACAGAGCTATTTTCTCTTCTCTGTCTATCTTATCTTTTAGAGATCCAAGCCCATCCATAAATTGAACTTTTTCAAGTCCATCTATGCTAAGTCCTCTTTTTAAATCGTTGTCGTAAAAGAAAAGAGCATCGGTAAGTCGTGGTTTCAATACTCTTTGGTTGCCTTCTATCACCTTCGTATAGTCATCAGTTACAGCATTGCTGACCACCACAAAATGATTTGACAATGTACCGTCTTTGAATACCGGAAAATATCTTTGATGTTCTTTCATGGATGTGATGATAACTTCTGGCGGCAAACGCAAGAAACCTTCATCAAATGTACCTAGCAATGCTTTTGGATTTTCCGTGATAGCTACTACTTCGGCTAGTAGGTCATCGTCTCTTTCTATTATTACACCTTGAGATTGTTCGATCTCATTAAAATCTGCTAATATCAAAGCTTCTCTATTCATAGGCTTCAGTATAACTGCACCGCTTTTGAGAATATTTTCATACTCACTAATTGCAGGCACTTTTACGCTATCCATATTTACCATGCGATGTACAAAAGTTAAATTACTGCTTTGTACTCCATATAAAGATAAAGGCACATTTGCATCTCCAAGACGGACTTGAAGCCAACGAATCGGACGGATAAACTCATCACTCCTGCTTGCCCATCTCATCATCTTGCCAAATGCCAT
>JAFGWQ010000145.1 GCA_016937075.1 Campylobacterales bacterium
GAAAGCGCTTATCTGCTTCAAAAATTTTGCAGAGAAAGTATGGACTCCCCTCACATAGATAATTGCGCCAGAGTATGCCATTCTCCAAGTCTGAAGGGTATGAGAACCACCATAGGCGAAGGAGCTGCAACCAATCCCTATAATGACATTTATGAATGCGAATTTATGGTAGTCATCGGCTCAAATACCATAGAAGCTCATCCTATCATAGCAAATCGCATAGTCGATATGGCAAAGACACACAATAATCTAGCCCTTATCGATGTACGCCATACCAAACTATCAAAATTCGCCAAACATCAATGTATCATACCGTATGAAGCTAACTTGCTTATACTTAATATGATGGCTTACGTTATTATAAATGAAGAATTATATGACGAAAGTTTCCTTGCGCACCGCACAAAAGGATTTGAAGAGTTCAAAGAAAAAATTTTGAATGACCCATATGCCAATCCTGCATTTTGTAAAGAGATAGAAGGATACGAATATTTAGCAAAAATGATACCAAATATCGCTAGAGAATATGCGGTTAAAAAATCTATGATATTTTGGGGACTTGGAGTTACGGAACATTTAGACGGCTCATATGCCGTGATGGCGATAACTCATCTGGCTATGATGACCGGCAATATAGGCAAAAGCGGCGCTGGTTTGATGCCTCTAAGAGGACAAAATAATGTGCAGGGCGCTTGTGATATGGGGTGTCTGCCATACTTCGCTCCCGATTATCAACCGCCTATCAAAGAAGGATTAATGACCCCGCAGCTCATAGATGAAATGATGGTTGGGAATATCAAAGCGATACTCAATGTCGGAGAAGACATACTACATATCCACCCAAATATTAACAAAACAACAAAGGCATTGCAAAATCTAGAATTTTTGATGGTACAAGAACTATTTATGACCGAGATTGCAAAAGCTGCCGATATTGTCATAGGTGTGAGAAGTGCATACGAAAAAACCGGGGTTTATGTCAATGCAATGAGAAGGCTTCATCTATCACAACCTCTAGTAGAGTCTCCTTTGCCTGATGATTGGGAAGTGCTTACGATGATAGATCAAAAAATGGGCGGAGACTTCAAATACAACACTAGTGAAGAAGTATGGAATGAGGTAACAGAGGTTGCACATCGCAGATTTTCCGGAGCCAAGTATTATAGATTAGAGCGACATCGCAAAAGAGGTATGCAATGGCCTATTCATCATGAAGATACACCTGTGCTTCACCTATTAGATTTCCGTACTTCAGATGGACTGGGAGAATTTCACTATCATGCCTATAAAATTCGAGGTATGGTGCAAGAGATCTTAGAGAAAAAATTTTATGATGATAGCCTGGATGGTTATTATCTAACTACGGGCAGAACTCTAGTGCATTATAACAACGCGGCACAAACCAAAGAGAGCCCTAGGCTAAATGATCAATACAGCCAGGATGTACTTTTGGCCCCCATGGAAGCTGAAGAGATTTTTAAAAGCGATACGGTGATCCTAAAAACAGAACATGGGATAAGCAAACCTTTGAGTGTAAAATACACCGATAAAGTGAGGACTAAAACACTGTTTTGTACATTTCACCATGCCAAATCTAATATCAATATGCTCTTTGGAGATGAATGCGATGAGCTTGTGATGACTGCAAAATTTAAATCACTTAGAGTGGAGGTCATACCGCAATAATATGGCAATTTGTCATATTATTTTAGATTAATTTAAAATAGAACTACAATTATTATATCTATTTAGTTAAGGTATAATATGACAATCAAAACTTCAAGGGCTAGACAATTGACAATGACATTTCCGAATACAAGCTCAATATCTGATTATAGTATAAATACCATAATACCCCAAAGAACAATTTTTTCAACAACATCAAAATCAATAGATACTTTTAATATACAGCAACGCCGTTATCTTGGCAATAAATTTAATGTTTTATCTCTTATAGATGAAGTTATTAATAACGAAATAGGAGAATTTGAAAGCTTTTGTGATATTTTTGCTGGAACAGGAGTAGTTGGACATTATTACAATACACCACAAAGAAAAATAATATCAAATGACCTACTATTTAGCAATTATATAACTCATACTGCTTTCTTGGGTTGTAATAATATTGACAACACTAAAATATCTAAAATAATAAATGAGTTAAATAGGCTAAATTCAACTGTTGATAATTATGCTTCATTGCATTTTGGGGGGCGATATTTTACTTTATCCACAGCAAGACATATTGGCGAAATAAGAGAAAAAATCAATCAAATACACAAACAACAAATCATCACCTTTCAAGAAAAATCGGTTTTATTAACTTCTCTTCTTTATGCCATGGATAGAATAGCCAATACCGTAGGGCATTATGACGCATATATCAAAAAAGAGGTAAAGAGAGAAAATTTTATATTGAAGATGCCAAATATTAAATATGAAGCCAACCATAAAAATATAAATTACAATAAAGATGCCAATATACTTATTAGACAAATAGAATGCGATGTTTTATATATTGATCCACCTTATAATTCGAGACAATATAGCGACTCTTATCATTTATTGGAAAATATTATGCGATGGGAAAAACCGGAAGTGCATGGAGAAGCTAGAAAGTTCGATAGAAAACACCTCAAGAGTGATTATAGTCTTAAAAATGCAACAAAGGCATTTGCGGATTTAATAGAAAATGCAAAATGTAAATATATACTTTTTTCTTATAATAATATGGCGGATAAGGGTAACAATCGTTCCAATGCCAGAATGAATGATAATGATATACTAGAGATTCTTAATCGCAAAGGTAATGTAAAAATTTTTGAGCAGAGCTACAAAGAATTTACAACAGGCAAAAGTGATAGAGGGGACAATAAAGAAAGAGTATTTTTTGTAGAGGTTATAAAATGATTATTGAAGTCATACTAAGGCACTATAAAACATATCATGGAATTAATAGAATACCTATTTCAAGAGATAGTAATTTTATTACATTTATAGGTGATAATGGTATAGGTAAAAGTTCAATTTTTGAAGCTCTTGATACGTTATTTAATAAAAGAGAATGGAATATTAATCTTAAGGCCTTAGCTGGTGGTGGTTTAACAAATAGAAACGAACCATATATTAGTTGTTTATTTGCAATTGAAAAAAATAAAATAAAAAATGAATATATAAATATTTTTGAGCAGTTAGATTCTATTTTTAGAAAAGAATATAAAGATTATATGGAATGTCCCCAAAACAGTAGACATTAGTTTATTCCTCTAATTAGAAACAAATAATGATAAAATCATTATTCATAATTACAA
>JAFGWQ010000146.1 GCA_016937075.1 Campylobacterales bacterium
CTGATATTATCATAGGCTCTTCAGTGCATCTGTTTGCTGTTTATGCTGCTTATAAGCTCTCACGGAAATATAAGACACCGTTTATAATGGAAGTAAGGGATCTTTGGCCTCAAACACTTATAGATATGGGCATCTCCAAGCGGCATCCGTTTATTATAATTCTTGGAATTTTAGAGAGATTTTTGTATAGAAAAGCGGATAAGATCATTTCAAATCTGCCATACGCATATGAGTATATATCTGACTATGCCTCACCGCAAAAATTTGAATGGATCAGCAATGGGGTAGATTTGAGAAATATTTCTTATAAGGAAAAAAGCGAATCAAGTCCATTTGTAGTCAGTTATACCGGCGCTATGGGAGTAGCAAACAATCTAGGGGTTTTGGTGGAGGCTGCAGATAAACTAAAAGAAGATAAAAATATCATTTTTCGTATCATTGGCGATGGAGTAGAAAAACAAAAATTAAAAGAAATGGTAAAAACAAAAGGATTAGAAAATATAACTATTGAAGACCCGGTAGTCAAAAGCCAAATACCAGATATTCTCTCAGCCAGCGATATTTTGTATTTCAATCTCAAAGATAGCCCGGTGTTTAGATATGGGATCAGTTCAAATAAGCTTTTTGATTATATGGCAGCAGGCAGAGTGGTTATATTTTCTACAAATGCTGCTAATAATCCTATCAAAGAGGCAAACGGAGGATTTACTATAGCTCCCGATGAAGTGGATGAATTGGTAGCCACTATTAAGCAGATAATATCCATGACACACGAGCAAAGAGCTCAGATGGGGAGACGAAACAGAGAGTATTGCGAGAAATTTTATAGCACCAAAGTACTCGTTGATAGACTGGAAAAAGTTCTTCAAGATGAGGTAAATGATGCTTAAGAGATCGTTTGACATTGTATTTTCTAGTATATTGATCATTTTGTTTGCACCTATTTTTGTCATGGTAAGTTTATTGATTTTGGTCACCATGGGCAGACCAATACTGTTTGTCCAGTCTCGCCCAGGGTATAAAGAAGAGATATTTGGCATATATAAATTTCGCACTATGAGCAACGAAACAGATGAAAATGGAGAGCTTTTGCCTGATTCACAAAGATTGCACGGTGTAGGTAAATTTATACGAAGTACGAGTCTTGATGAGCTGCCGCAACTTTTTAATGTGCTCAAAGGAGAGATGAGTTTCGTCGGTCCTAGGCCTCTGCTCGTGGAATACCTGCCTTTGTACGATGAGAAGCAAAGAGCTAGACACGATGTAAAACCAGGCATTACGGGCTGGGCGCAAGTAAATGGACGCAATGCCATAAGCTGGGAGCAAAAGTTTGAACATGATATATGGTACGTGAAACATCAAAGCTTTTTTCTCGATATGAAGATATTGTGGATGACTATGATAAAATTATTCAAAAGAAGCGGGATAAGTTCTGCTAGTAGCGTAACAATGGAAAAATTTAAGGGCAGGAAATGAAGCGGATATATATCTATGGTGCCAGCGGTCATGGGCTCGTAGTGGCTGATATTGCAAGAGCCTGCGGGTATGATGAGGTGGTATTTGTAGATGATGGGGATAATGAGTTTCAGTCTTTTGAGGAGATAATATCAAATACAAATATTCCGATAGCATTTGGAGTAGGGGCTAATAAAATAAGAAAAAAACTTTTTGAAAAAGTAGAACGTAGTGGGTTTAAGCTGGCCACACTCATTCATCCTAGCAGTATAGTTAGCCAAAGTGCAACAATAGGCAAAGGCAGTGTCGTGATGCCTTTAGTTATTGTAAATGCGAAGGCACAAATTGGAAATGGAGTTATTCTCAATAGCGGGTGCGTTATAGAGCATGAATGCAGCATAGGAGATTTTGTACATATATCCCCGAGCGTGGCATTGGCGGGTAATGTTAGCATAGGAGAATTGACTCATATAGGCATAGGCAGCAGTGTCATACAAGGAATCAGCATAGGCTCAAGTTCTATAGTCGGTGCTGGTTCGGTGGTTGTCAAAAATATTAAAAACAATAAAAAAGCATACGGTAATCCATGTTGCATGATAGGAGATATTATTGAATAAAAGAATTTTTTTAAGCTCACCTCATATGAGCGGGAGCGAACTGGGGTATATAAAAGAAGTGTTTGAGAGTAATTATATCGCTCCCCTTGGTGAGTTTGTAAATAGATTCGAAGATAGCATCAAAAGCTATACGGGCGCACCAAATGCCTTGGCTCTCAATAGCGGAACAGCAGCTATTCATTTGGCTCTAAGAGTGCTTGGCATAGGAGCAGGAGACGATGTGCTTGCTTCCACGTTTACATTTATAGGCTCAATAAATGCCATTATATATCAAGGGGCAAATCCGGTATTTATAGATAGTGATTTGGATAGCTGGAACTTGTCTCCAAAACTACTTAATAAATATTTGCTCGAGTGCGAAAAAAAACCAAAAGCCCTTATAGTCACACATCTATATGGCATGAGTGCAGATATAGCCAAAATAGCGGATATTTGCAGATTGCACGGAGTTTATCTCGTAGAAGATGCAGCCGAATCTCTGGGTGCTACTTATGGTGGCAAACATACAGGTACATTCGGGGATTTTGGCATATATAGTTTCAATGGCAATAAAATACTCACTACAAGCGGCGGCGGTATGCTGGTAAGCTCAAACGAAGAGTGGATAAACAAAGCAAGATTCTATAGCACTCAAGCCAAAGAGCCATATATTCATTATGAGCATGAAGAGTATGGATACAATTACCGAATGAGTAATGTTTTGGCTGCCATAGGTGTCGGCCAAATGGAAGTCATAGAAGAGAGGATCGCCAAAAAAAGAGAAATTTTTGAATGGTACAAAGAATTCTTAGGAGATATAGAAGAGATCAGCTTTATGCCGGAACTTCCAAACAGCAGAGGCAATAGATGGCTGAGCGCACTTACGTTTGAGAAAACAGATCATAAAAAGGTTATGCAGGCATTAGAAGGTATCAATGTTGAGAGCCGTCCGCTTTGGAAGCCCATGCATATGCAGCCTCTTTTCAAGGATGCTAAAAGGTTGGTTGACGGCATCAGTGAAGAGTTGTTTAATAAAGGATTGTGTTTAGCCAGCAGTACTACAATGAGTAGAGATGATGTAATGATGGTAGCAGATGAAATTAAAAAAGCTCTTTACAAGGCATAAAATCTACAAAAATCATGACAATATGAACTTTTATTATCATAAAATTATATCTATTTGATATACTTTGATTATGTATATCAATTGGTATAATCTTGTATATGAGAGGTTGTTATGAAGATTGTGAAATATACCGCAATTGTTCTTTATATGACAAGTGCAGCATTTGCGATGAGTATAAGTGAGATAAATAAAGCATCCAAAAATGAACTGATGCAGATCAAAGGAATAGGAGAAGCAAAAGCAAGAGCTATAATGGATGCAAGGCCATTCAAAAATATAGCCGAGCTTGATGATGTCAAGGGTGTCGGCCCAGCACTTTTGGAGAATATTAAAAATGATGTTATGAAAGGTTCTTTGGGCGAGAGACAAAAGAAAAAAATAAATTTATTCGAAGAATCATAAAACTTTTTATCGCTGTCTATTCATTGTGTAGCGGTGGGTTTTTGAGCCAAATTGTAATCTCTATTGTGATACAATTGATAAGTTATAAAAGTAAAGTGAGCCCGGTAATGAAAGTGGATATGGTATGAGATTTATAGATAGACGCATTTTAAATATTGCCGCGATTATTATACTTACTTTTATGAGTTTTGGTTTGATTTTTTGGATCACCCACAAATCATGGTCTATGATGTGGATGCCTGTTTGGGTGATCATTTGTATTCGGATACTTGCTTCATTTTTGTTGTTCCAAGACTACTCTCTTTCATGGTCAAAAGTAACACAAAAAACATTTTTACTCAAAAGTATCATATATGCATCCGCCTTTGCAGTCTATATGCCTTTTTTTTATAAAAAAATCCCTATTTCCTTTCTCCTTTCAGAGCTTTTTGTTTTCATATTTTTTATGAGTTTGGCTATGTACGGTTATTATTCCTGGAGAAATCGAAGTATAACCAAGACAAAAGAGGTAGTCATATATGGAGCAGGTCAGGCTGGACTAAAAATAGCCAATGAATTCCATAATAGTACTTATAAAGTGCGTTATTTCGTAGATGACGATAAAATGCTTCAAAAACGTTCAATTGATGGGATCAAAATTCTATCACAAGAAAAACTGGAAAATAAAATAGGTCCGAACAAAATAGACCTGCTTATTATAGCTATGCCGTCTGCAAAAAAAGAGAGGATCAAAGAGATATATGAGCAGCTTGGTTCCCATTTTGAAGCCATCAAGATCTTACCGTCACTTGATGAGATACTAAGAGATAAAAATTTTGCTACACAGCTCAAAGATATTTCAGTAGAAGATCTATTGGCGCGCCATCCAAAAGATCTGGATAAAAATATCATAGAAAAATTCATCAAAGGTAAAAAGGTCCTTATCACCGGAGCAGGTGGAAGTATCGGAAGTGAGATAGCTAGACAATGTGCAAGATTTGGCGCTTCCAAACTTATACTGCTTGATCATAGTGAATACAATCTTTATACAATCGCCGAAGAGCTGCACAGCAACAATATCACGCTTGTAATGCAATCAATAGTCAATTTGGAACTTTTAGAGCATACATTCAAAACGCATAGACCCGATATCGTTATCCACGCAGCAGCTTATAAACATGTACCGCTTGTTGAAGAAAACATCAGTGAAGCGATACTAAATAATGTCATAGGGACTAAAAACACTATTGATATGTCCATAAAATATGGTGCGCAAAAATTTGTATTAATTTCAACTGATAAAGCAGTAAGGCCAACTAATGTAATGGGGGCAACAAAACGAATTTGTGAGCTTTATGTGCAAAACGTAGAACGCAAAAACACCGAAATAGTCGCTGTAAGATTTGGAAATGTGCTTGGCAGCAGCGGAAGCGTGATACCGAAATTTAAAACCCAAATAGAAGGCGGCGGCCCAATAACAGTTACACACCCTGAGATTACAAGGTATTTTATGCTTATTCCCGAGGCGTGTGAATTGGTACTCCAGGCTGCCAGCTTAGGGCATGGTGGCGAGATATTTATACTTGACATGGGTGAGCCTATTAAAATTGTTGATCTAGCCAAAAAGATGATCGAGCTTAGTGGAAAAAAAGATATAGGGATCGTATATACCGGACTTAGAGCAGGAGAGAAATTGTATGAAGAGCTGCTTATAGACGATAGCCAAGCCGGTACACCTTATGATTCTATTACTGTAGCCAAAAGAACTGATTATCCTATCAAAAAACTCGAATTTGACATACAAACCCTTATTGGGTCCGAAGATAAATTGCAAATGTTAAAAAAAATAGTGCCTGAGTTCAATCATCAGACAAATAAAAAGGAAACCAATTGAGCAAAAAAAATATAGCCAAGCAAACCCATAAACAACAAGAGATGTCAGCCAAAATGATTATCGGTTTGATATTTTTAGCATATGCTTTTGGCGTACTGATGCGTTTTGTATGGATATATCAATTTTCCAACGAGCCCGGTTTTTTTTGGAATAATGAGTTTATGCTTACTACAAACGACGGATACTATTTTGCTAGCGGAGTGCAAAATATACTAGACGGCTCTCATGCTAATAACCCGAGACTCTGGGACATATGGCATCAGGGTACTATATTGGTTAGTGCATTTTTTGCATGGCTTTCTCCCTTTTCTTTGGATACCACACTCTTTTATATGCCTATCTTTGTCTCCAGTTTGATAGCTATTCCTCTAGTATTGATAGGCTCTTTGTATGGCCGCCCAATGTGGGGATTTATGTCAGCTCTTCTGGGCGTGATCGCTTGGAGCTACTATAACCGTACTATGGCAGGGTATTACGATACGGACATGTTTGCTATTTGGTTGCCTTTGATGGCACTTTATTTTTTGCTTAGAAGCATAGAAAAATCATCATGGAATATGGTATTTTATGCCTCTGTGGTGTTGGTATTTTACTCTTTTGTATACACCTCAAGCAAAGGTGTTATCTATGCTTTGGGACTTACGTATCTAGTATATAAACTTTGGTTTCATAGAAAAGAACACTTTACATATAAAGCTATAATTTTACTCATCGTGGCTCTTTTACCATTTGGTAATCTTACAACATCATATACATATCCTTATGGTTTTTTGGTGCAGCTCGTAATTTTAGGCATCATTTATATAGTTTTTTCCTATAGAGAGTTTTCTCAAAAATCACTTATTATAGTATCTGCTTTGATGTTTGCCCTATTTTTATATTTCGGTAATATTTATGGTGTAATAGCTGGAAAAATTTTAGGCTATACTTCAAAAGATACAATATCGGAAGGATTGCATTTTTTTGGAGTAGTGCAAACGGTTCAAGAGGCATCTCCTATCGATTTTATCACGATGGCAAATCGCATAAGCGGGTCAATTTACGGTTTTGCGGTCGCTATTGTAGGGCTTGGTCTTTTGGTGCGCCGACACAAAGCATTTTGGATAGCTTTGCCGCTTTTAGGAATAGGTATCTTTTCTCTAGTAGGCGGTCTTCGTTTTACTGTTTATGCTACTCCCATAGCCGCTCTTGGCGCGGCATATTTTCTTGTATGGCTTAATGAATATATGTCGCATAAATGGGCTAAATACGCAGTGCCGATCCTTGGCATGACAGTGCTCTTGCTGCCAAATATTTTACATATATACGAGTATCAGATGCCAACCGTATTTAGCAAGCAAGAGGTGGCGGATTTAGATAAACTAAAAAGTATTTCCAAAGACGGAGATGTTACATTGGCTTGGTGGGACTATGGATATCCTATTTGGTACTATACCGGAACCTCCACGCTTATCGATGGCGGCAAACATCATCATGATAATTTTGTCGTATCGAAAATCATGCTAAGCCCATCGCAACAATTTGTATATAATATGGCCGCTCTAGCCACAGAAGAGTATTTTTCTTTTGCTTCAAAATTAAAAGATTCCTATTTGGGCATAGATACTAAAGAGGGTAGATTGTATCAACAGCTAGGCTATATGGATTCTATAGATGTTATATTTAAAAACAAACAAAAAGATCAGCTAAATCCAGAAGATGTATTGACAGCTCTTGAGGACAAGGCTTATCCGTTGCCTCCTAAGAGTAGAGAAATTTATATTTATATGCCTTATAGAATGATGCAGATTTTTTCTACTATGGCATCTTTTGGAGATATAGATCTAACAAGCGGAAAAAGTACGAATAATATGCAGTGGGTTTCAGCATCTCCAAAAAAACAAGAAGGTTCACTGATTTATTTAAATAATGGAATTATAATAGATGTTCCAAATGGTATTTTTGTCTTTAATGACCAACAATATCCACTGCATTCTTTTGTGGAAATAGACGGCAATAATGTAAAAAAACAGCTATTAAATAGTGATAGTGGTTATGTGGCTATACATAATAAACTTTATGGATCTTTTATAATTATGGATACAGATACATTTGATACGGCATATGTTCAAATGTTCTTACTGGGTCAATATGACCATAATCTGTTTGAACTTGTGGTATCCTCTCCGTATAGCAAGATATACCGCCTCAAGCGGTAAACGCTCTTTTAGAAAAACTGACTAATC
>JAFGWQ010000147.1 GCA_016937075.1 Campylobacterales bacterium
AAATCTTCAATGATGGCGCTTAAATATAATGGCAATCTAAAGTATAAACAAATGGAGGACCCAGATGAAAGCACATTAATGTTCGATGCTTTTAAATACAAAACTTATCATCCGGCTTTTCCGCATGAGCCTACTGGTGATCAGTTTTTTGACAAAGCACAGTGGGATGCATACTACTACCTTGGAAGAGAAATGGGCTTTAGTGTATTAAGAGATATTAATAATACGTTAAAAGCAACCAAAGCATTGACTGGCAGAACAAAGACAGACATTGGAATTTTTGATCTGTTTAATGTTTTGAAATAGATTAAGTATTAAAATCAAAAACAGGACATATCGCAGTATCAAAATGTTATAATTCTATCAAAAAGAGCATTATGAAACTTCTATATCCACTTTCTATCCAAAACGATTTTGTATTTAACTCATCACCGCGAGATTTTACCGTCGAAGAGATACCGCTATATGAATTTAGCGGGGAAGGTGAGCATTTGGTTATCAAAATCCGCAAAAAAGAGTTAACTACATGGGATATGATAGCCATTATCGCAAATCATTTGGGCATAAAACATAGCGAGATAGGATATGCCGGACTAAAAGACAAAAACGCAATGACCATTCAGCACGTATCCATATTGGCAAAATATGAAGATAGGCTAAAAGAACTCAAGCACGATAATATCAAGATACTGGAAGTTACAAGACATAATAATAAAATAAGAGTAGGGCACCTAAAGGGCAATCGTTTTGAGATGCGCCTAAAAAAAGTGCTTGGGGTTCAAAAGGATAAGCTGGATTCCGGACTAGAATGGATAAAGCAAAATGGCCTGCCAAATTATTTTGGTAATCAAAGATTTGGAACAGACGGTACAAATTGGGAAGACGGCAAAAAGATCATTGAAAAAAAACTCAAGATCAACGATAGAAAACTGAGAGAATTTCTAGTCGGCTCTTATCAGAGCTATCTTTTTAATAATTGGCTTGCAAAAAGGATCGAAATTAGTTTATTGCTTCAAAAATACAGCGAAACTGAAAGCGAAAGCGTATTGTCTTTGCCAACAGGTACACTTGAAGGTACAAAAGAGCAATCAAACTTTTTCAAACTACTAAGAGGTGATGTGATGATGCATTATCCTTATGGCAGGCTTTTTGATGCTGAGGATTTGGCAAATGAAGCTTCTAGATTTGCACAGCGGGATATATCGCCTACAGGGCTTGTGCCTGGTATGAAAACTACCAGAGCCAGCAGTAATGCCGGTGTAATAGAAAGTGCATATGACGAATCTATTCCTTTGCAGGGGGCTAGAAGATATGCTTGGATATGGGCAACGGAGATTACCAAAAGATATATACCGGAAAAAGCACATTATGAGCTTGGTTTTATCCTTCCAAAAGGATGCTATGCTACAAATGTGCTGGATGTACTAAGGGGTTGAGAGCCGTTAAGGAAACGACAACTGCTTGTCGTTTGTAGGCTCGAAACCAAAGGCGATGTCTCAAAGAGACCGCCGAAGGCTGGGAGAGCTGTTACCTTATGTTCCATAGTACGCTTTTGATAATCGGCGAAAATGAAAAAATGTATTTAGCCAAACACGCTTCTCAAAGAGTAAAAAATGTCACACCCGATATTGAATCAACCTGATATCAGGTGTCGGACATGATTTGATTTTTATGCAAAAAGATGTGATTCTAAAAAAATTTTTTGAATTTCTAAATCCATAATAAAAAAACGTGATATACGTTCAAATGATAAGGCTCGAAGTCAATGCGGTATGATGCAAGTTATAAAATCTGAATATCGAGAAAAAGTTGTTATATTCTTCTAGTAGTTAAACTACGAGTAGTCATCAATTCCTTCGTATTCAAAGGGGATACCCAATAATTTATAGTACGCTTTTTTTGCCCCATTCAATTCGAAAAATGAGCCAATGTCTTCGTGGATGTATTTTCCATTTTCTATGGTTATCTTAGTTACTGACCATGGTTTTACTGCCGTTTTGTCCATCGCTGCAAGAACACTGATTAAAACATCACATTTTTCTGCTATTTCAACAGTAGATTCTCCATATTTATTTCGTGTAAAAATAGAACCATGATTCAAATTACTCTTATATTCCTCAAGCGGATTTGGCCCAAGTATACTTGGGCAATTAGGAAATTCTATTGGCCACTTCCAGTTTCGTTGAACAGCCATAGGTGTTAATGATGGTTTGTCCTCCAATAAAAAGGATGATGGGTTTGACTGTCGTGTGTTATATATCCATTCACTCAGATCACCACCCTTGGGTAAATTATCTAACTCTGCCCATTTTAAGAGTTGCTCCCGACATCTGCTTGCCTCCTCTTTAGAGACGGTTCTCATCCAATCTATGTTTGGTTCTAGCCTTTGAGACGAATTAGGGTTCTCAAAAAACTTATCTAGAGATCCATAACGAATAATAATCCGCTTCAATGTAATTGGATTGAGAATTATGTTTTCCAATCGTGTAACCCATCGTAAATTTTCAGGTCGGTTGTTGCACTTATTCGTATCTATATGATCAACAACATGACTCACTGAGGGTGGGTTATCAAGAAATGCGACGGCAACAATGCGGTGCACTACGTGAGAACCTATCTCCATGTAGCCTTTCTGCTTGTTTTGTTTTCCAAATGTCCATTTGTCATCAATAGGACGTTTTCGACCATCTACTCTTTGTTTTCTACATACTGATCCATTATCACGTACAAGGTATTTTTCGGCTCTGTAAATTACTTCTTTCTCAACATTGTACTGATATAATAGGTTTTTTTCTATCATGTTCATTAAAACTCTTTTCGCAGATATATAGGTGTAACCATTTATCAAAGGAGCCTT
>JAFGWQ010000148.1 GCA_016937075.1 Campylobacterales bacterium
CTATTACTACAAAAGAAGCTGCAAAACAGCCAAAAGAACCCAAATCAATATCAAAACCACTTGACCAAAGCAAACAAGTTAAAATCCTATCAAAGAACATAAAGGCTGATTCCGCGCCTGATGAGGTTGCAATGAAGCAAAGCAAACCTCGGGCTACAAATACAACAAAAATAGATAGTAGCACATTTGAATCTATGATCAAACATCGCATAAATCAATATAAGTTTTATCCTGCTATTGCTAAAAATAGAGGCATAGAAGGTGTAATACAAGCATCTTTTGTGATATTGCCAAACGGCAATGTAACCGATATCAGCGTAAGCGGTCCAAATGCACTCAAAGGAGCTGCAAGAGAAGCGATAACTAGAGCATTTCCTATAGATGTCAGCAACTCTCCCGTATCTTTGCCTACTACAATGCATATATCATTGCGTTATTCTTTGGTATCTGATTAGAAAAAATCTAGACATTTTATTTTCTTAAATTTTTCTTTACTATGAATATAAGTATTTAAAATTCAAATATTAGTGTATAAATAACGTATATTTTGGATTAATTTAACGTCTATTTAACAAAATTTAACACTCACTTAACACTTCTTGGTAATAATTCATTCTATAAAACAAGAAGGAGAAGGGATGAAACTTAAATGGATAGGCATATCACTGGCGTGTTGTGCTGCATTAAGTGCAGCTGAGACATCTTTGGGCACTATTGAAGTTGAAGAAAAAATTGATACCCAAGTAGTTAAGAATGTAAGCGGCGAAGAGATCAGATCTGCTGATTTGGGTGAAGCATTAGCAAAGGAATCTGCAAGCGTAAATATAATTAGACGAAGCGGAATCTCGAATGATATCGTTGTCAGAGGACAAAAAAAAGATAATATAGTCGTTACGGTTGATGGGGCAAAAGTTTGCGGTGCTTGTCCAAATCGTATGGATCCGCCAATCTCTCATATACTCACCAATAACGTTGATTATGTAGAGATAAATGAAGGGCCGTTTGATGTAACTGAATTTGGAAATCTAAGTGCCGGTATAAAAGTTCATACGCTTAAACCTACTAAAGAGACACATGGTGAAGTTGCACTGAATGCTGGCAGCTTTGATTATCAAAAAGGCTCGTTTTTGCTAAGCGGCGGCGGAGATAACCTTAGATTTTTGCTTAGCGGTTCAGCAGAAAAAGGTGGCCAATATGAAGACGGCGATGGAGATGATTTTGTTGGCCAAATTGATAGAGCAATAAACGATGGTGATGCAATGTTTGGAAATCAATATCAAGATAAATACAAGGAGCTAGACGCATTTACCAAAAAAACACTAATGGGTAAAGTATATTGGGATATCACGGAGAACCAAGAGTTGAGACTGGGTTATACTATGAACAGAAGCGATGATATCTTATATCCAAATACACCGATGGATGCAATATATGATGATTCTGATATCTTTACTATGGGATATACGGCAAAAAACCTAGGCGATTATTCAAAAAAACTAGAGCTTGAACTTTATCGCTCTACAGTTGAGCATCCTATGAGTACAGAGTTTAGAAATGCCGGAGCCGCTAGTTATATGACAAGTTATCTGGAAACTGAGATGGAAGGTGCAAAACTAACCAATAGTTTTGACGTTGATAATCATGCAATTACTGTAGGAGTAGATGCAAGTAATCGTAATTGGGATGGTCAGTATTCGAAAACCGTTGTAGCAACCGGTGTAACTACTATGATGCACAAAAGCATAGATGATGTAGATACTAAAAACCGTGCAGTATTTATCAAAGATAAAGTAAAAGTAGATGATAAATTGACCATAGAAGCAGGCCTAAGATATGATGATACCTCCATAGATACAGCTAAAGCTACTGCCAAAGATAGAGATTTCACAGATTGGGGCGGCTATGTGCTAGCTACGTATGATAGTGATAACAGTCTCAAATATTTTGGAGGAGTTGGAAGGTCTGTACGCGTACCGGACGGCAAAGAACTTTATTTTACCGGTTCAGGATCAATGCCACCTCCGGTTATAGGTACAGATACGCTTGATGCTGTGACAAATCATGAAATAGATCTTGGTGTTGAAAAGAAATTTGAAAATGCTACACTGAAAGCCAAAGTTTTCTATAGTGATCTTAGTGATTATATAGCTTATAACGCTACAAACAAGAATTATGAAAACGTAGATGCTACTCTTTATGGTATAGATGTGAGCGGATCTTATTTTGTGACGGAGAATTTCTCGATTGATGGGAGTATGGCATTTCAGATAGGTGAAAAAGATAGCCCATTAACCGGTCAGAATGATACAGACTTGCCTGACGTGCCTCCATTCAAAGCAAATATCGGGGCTACATACTCTTATGACGATTCTTTGAAAATTGAAGGTGATATCATAGCAGCAGCTCCATGGAGCAGATATGATTTTGATAACGGTGAACATAGATTAGACGGATACGTAGTATTTAATCTAAAAGCCACAAAAGATCTCGGTAGCGGATTAGAATTTAGCTTTGGTGTAGACAATCTATTTGATAACACTTATGCAGTATCAAACAGCTATAAAGATTTAACTTTGCTTGCAGGTACAGATCCGGATGTTATGGTACTTAATGAGCCTGGACGATATTTTTATACGCAATTAAAATATAAGTTTTAATATTTTAGTAGATTGTACTTTTTGTCACTACGAGCGACGAAGCAGTCCAGCTCCTTTTTGGATTGCTTCGTCGCTTTGCTTCTTGCAATGACACTCTCTTGTCACTGCGAGACCTGCAAGGTCGTGGCAGTCCATCTATTTTGTCATCGCTAACGGAAGTGTGGCGATCCATTCTTTATATGTATTGCTTCTTCGTTGCATTTATTGTAGTAATATCCATAATAAAAAATCACAAAAGTTATCTTTATATATCTAAAAATTCACATTATCTTATAGTTGTTTAATTATAGTTTGGTGCTTTTATGATTTTTTCGATATACTTCTGCGTATTATTAATTATTCAAGGAGTATCAAATGGCATTATTTGATGAAGTAAAAGACGTAGTTGTTGAGCAACTAAATGTTAGTCCAGACGAAGTAAAAGAAGAATCTAGATTTGTAGAAGATCTTGGTGCTGATAGCTTAGATGTTGTTGAGCTTGTTATGGCTCTTGAAGAGAAATTTGATATTGAAATCCCAGATGATCAAGCTGAAAAAATTGCCACTGTTAGTGATGCAATCAACTTTATCGAAAGCAATAAATAAAATATCAAAATGCCCCTTATGTGGGGGGATTGAATTGGCTAATGTAAAAAGTTTTATATTTTTTATATTAGCCAGAGCAAAGAATGAGGAGAAATCGTGAAACGAGTAGTAGTAACAGGTCTAGGTATGATAAACAGCTTAGGACATGACAAAGAGAGTTCTTTTGAGGCTATTGTAGCTGGTAAATGCGGTATTAAAACAATAGAGCTTTTTGATCCTACTGAACAATCAGTTCGTATAGCAGGAGAAGTTGTAGGATTTGATCCAAATGAAATAATGGACCCAAAAGAGGTTAAAA
>JAFGWQ010000149.1 GCA_016937075.1 Campylobacterales bacterium
GATGATGAGACGTTTTTGAGATGGTTTGATATGATGGGGCTTCAAAGACATATTAAAGTGCTTGGAATTTTTGCTAGGCTTTATCATAGAGATGGGAAGGATGGATATCTAAAGGATATTCCGTTGACGCTCAAATATGTACTTGAGGCTGCAGAGAAATATTCTATTACAAAAGATTTATGCGATATACTTCATAAATAAAAAAACACGTGTCATCCGAGCATCCTTGAAAGCAGGCAATATTTCATAGCGGTTAGCATTGAAATATGCCGTCCGCGACATTGTGAGGATGACGATTTTTGGATACTTTTATAAAAAAGTATTAAATAAGAAAAATATTTTGAAGGTTTTTATATTGAAAAAAGCGATGATATTAGCAGCTGGACGTGGTGATAGAATGCGTCCTCTCACAGACCATACTCCAAAACCGCTCCTTGAAGTAGGCGGCAAGCCACTAATAGTTTGGCACATAGAAAAGCTTGCCAAGGCAGGATTTCAAGAGATAGTCATCAATCTCGCTCATTTAGGATATATGATACCCCAAGCTCTTGGTGACGGTTCCAAATGGGGCGTGAAACTGCATTACAGTGACGAGCAAAAAGGAGGCGGTTTGGAGAGTGCAGGCGGTATCGTAAAAGCACTGCCGCTTCTTGGCAATGAGCCGTTTTTGGTGGTAAACGGTGATGTTTGGTGTGATTATGAATTTGATAGCTCTTTTGAGTTGGGTGAGGGTATCTTGGCTCATTTGATACTTGTCCCAAATCCGGAACATAATGTCAAAGGCGATTTTGCCCTAAAATACGGAATGGTTTCGGACGAAGGCACTCCCAAATATACATTTTCCGGCATTGGATACTATAGCCCAAATCTTTTCAGATGGCTAGAACATGGCAAAAGAGCTCTTGGAGAAGTACTCAGAGATACCATGAAGCATGACGCGGTTAGCGGTGAATTATATAATGGTATGTGGCGTGATATAGGCACGCCGGAGAGGTTAGAAGAAATAAATAAGATAGTTTTGTCATTCTGAACTTTTTTGGGCATCTCTATTATTCGATGCTTCCATTAGACCCTGAAACAAGTTCAGGGCGACACCGGCCGAATTGTAATAATGTTATCCGAGCATCCTTGAAAGCAGGTAATATCTCATAGCGGTTAGCATTGAGATATACCGTCCGCGGCCTTGTGAGGATAACGCTTTTTCTAAAGAAACTTTTTACTTCGTAAAACCGCTATTCACTAGTTTTGTGCTACTTTTATAAAAAAGTAGCGAAGAGAAAAAAACTAAATTAGAAATATATAAATGACAATATTTAAATATTGTCATTAACCCATAGGATACATTATCTCTTTTTGAATCACGGCTATTTTATCCATAGTCTCTTTATCCAGGTCTATATCCATCGCATCAAATGAAGGTTTTAATTGCTCCACGCTTGTGGCACCAATGATAGTCGATGCGACAAAATCAAATGACTTAGAATAAGCAACTGCCAAAGTAACAGGGTGCATATCGAGTTCCTTCGCGAGTTCTAGATATCTAGCAGTTGATGCCAAGCTTTTTTCATTTACAAATCTTGCTGCTTGGGCCCTGACTCTACCGTTTTTGTCATTCATATACGAAGCATATCTACCTTCGGTTAAAAAAGGTTGATTGTATTTACCGCTCAGTACCCCGCCTGCTATCGGTGAGTATGGCAGCAATGAAATTTGCTCTTTGCGGCAAACATGAGCTAACTCATCTAAAAATCTAGGATTGTTTAGCGAGAAGTTGTTTTGGATACTCTCAAATCTAGAGATGCCAAGTCTTTTTGACGTTTCATTGGCTTTAGTCAGTCCGTATGAGCTATCATTTGATGTACCGATGTATCGAACCTTACCCTCTCGTACTAGCTCATCAAAAGCTTTTAGGCTTTCCTCTATAGGCACTACGGTATCTGGCCAATGCATCTGATATAAGTCTATATACTCAGTCCCAAGCCTTTTTAGGCTACCTTCTATTGCTTTTTTGATATGAAAACTATCAATTGCCGTGAGCCCATGTCTGATAGGTGGAACAAACCAGCCGTTCGCTGCTCCGGCTACTTTGGTAGCAAGGATTATGGAATCTCTCGGTTTGGTCTTTAGCCATTTGCCAACCCATTCTTCTGTGAGGCCTGCAAGTTTGCCGCTCGGAGGAACAGGATAGAGTTCTGCTGTGTCAAATAGATTTATGCCTCTATCATATGCCGCGTCCATTATCTTGAAAGCTTCTTTTTCATCGCATTGCGTGCCAAAAGTCATAGTACCCATAGCAATAGGTGACACCCTGAGACCACTTTTGCCTATATATCTGTATTGCATGTTTATCCTTTTATAAATCGAGATAAGTATTTTGCCACGGCATCTTCATCGTTGGTGTGCGGAAGCACTATTGAAGCCACTGCTTTTACTTCATCTAGAGCATTTTGCACCGCTATGCCGGTATTGGCTAGTTTGAACATCTGTATATCATTTATACTATCACCAAATACCGTCAAATTTGCTATATCATGGCCTAGGTATGAAGTAACGGTTTTTAGAGCATGGGACTTGTCTCCATGCGGATGCAAAATGGTCAGGAACCATCCTCCGCCGTAATTTTCAGGAGAGAGTTTGTATTCCAGTGCATCGCCAAAGGTATCTTTTAGATGCTCTGTGAGCGGCTTTAGAATTTCATAAGAGCCGAAATATACCACTTTTAGCACCCTGTTCATTGCCCTTATCGGCTCTTTGAGCGATAGCCTCGGGTCATTTTTGTAGTTTAATAGAACCTCTGATTGATATTCATTGAGCACTTTTGGATACCAAAAAAGCTCTTCTATGCTATCGTCTCGCAATCCTATCACAAACGGATATATGTCAAGCTTCGCACCTTCATTGATGATCGCATCGCTAAGATCTTTGGTTAGTAGTTTGAGATCTATTATCTCTTTATCGGGTGTGACTATCATACTCCCGTCCAATAGTATCATAGGAGCATTGAGCTTCAATTCGCACAAAAATTCTTTGACCTTGTGGAAGCTTCTAGCAGTTGCTATGGAGAGCATGGCATGTTCATTTAATTCATTCCAAATTTTAGCAGTATATGGGCTGATGGTCTGGTCACTCCTAAGCAAGGTATGGTCTAAATCGGTTATAAATAGTTGTTTCATATTTTACTCTACTAACATTATGTGAATTATTTTTTTTAGTTCTGTGATATTTTTGGCAGTTAATTTGTCAAGTTTTTTAATGACCCTTTGCTTGTCTATGGTTTTTATTTGGTCTAATACCACAAACGATTCATCTGTGAGCTTTAGCCTCGTAGGATATTCTCTACTCTTTGATGTCATGGGTGCTATTATGAGTGTTTGGATATTATGATTCATCTCATCTGGAGATATAATGACACATGGACGAGTTTTTTGTATCTCAGCTCCTATGGTTGGGTCCAAATTGACCAAAACTATATCATATTGATCATATTTCACAGCATATCCAAATCTAAACTATCATCTATGAGCAGTTCATCATCTTTGTTTTTATGCATAGCCTTAAATGCTTTCCCCCAATTCTTTCTATTGTGTTTTGAACTTATTGGTTTGAGTATTAATTGTCCATTTTGTAGTATCATCTCAAAACTGCTTGGCTCGTCTATCTCTTTGAGGATATTTGCAGGTATGCGTATGCCTTTTGATGTGCCGATTTTTATAAGATTACATTGCATCGTGACTCCTTTATATAATTATATCATAATTATGATATATAAGTGATATTTTGCTCAAAATTCAAATATGTTATTTTCTAATTTTATTTTAATCTGACAAATTTTTAAGTTCGTTTAAGTGCACATATAGGTAGAATGTATCTACATAAATCAAAGGAGTTTTGATGAGACTGCTAGGCAATATTCTTTGGCATATTCCGTTTTTAGGTTTTATAGACGCTATCATAGTTTACCTGTTTGGTCTATTGTTGACGATCACTGTTGTGGCCGCACCAATCGGACTGGGGTTGATGGAATATGGCAAGTTTCTTTTCGCGCCTTTTAGCTATTCGATGATAAGCAAATCGGATTTGGATATAGACCAAAATCCATTATGGCAAGGATATTCTTTTGTCATTATGATCATCTATCTGCCGTTTGGTTTGTTTATGGCGATCATAGGAATATTTCAGGCTATTGGTCTAGCGCTTACTATAGTGGGTATACCGGTTGCTTTGGTTGTCGCAAAATCACTCACAACTTATCTAAATCCTGTAAATAAAAAATGCGTTCCTGTCACAGTCGTAGAAGAGATCGATAGGAAAAGAGCCCAAGAAGAGATCAGTAAATATTAAAATAATTATTTTTAATATCTTAAGCAATATTTATTTTATTTAAATATATAAGATTTTATACTTTTTCAAAGCTTTGCTGCTATATTATTGTAAAAATATTATTTGTTACTCCATTGAGTAAGTACCTTAAAATTTGAGAGCATCAGAGGTGGTAAGATTTGGATAAAAAAAGTCGAAGGACTACCCAAAGGTAATTCGAGAGTTTTTTTTGTTCAAAGATTGCTCACCTGTCATGCTCCCTGAAAGGTACAATGCTTTTGCACATACTCATCGTTAAAACTTCTCAGCGTAGCTTTTGCTATGCTTTCAAAGTTTCGCCTTGATTATGCACAAAATCATTTGTATCAAAATTAAGGTATTTACCCAGTGGAGTAACGTAAGGAGTTGGCTATGAATACGAAATTTTCTAATTTTATTTTTGCGGGAATTTTAAGTTTAGTTCCTTTGTACGGTGTCGAGTATGACGGTGAAAAAAGCTATATGATTGAAACCAAATACGATCTATGCGTGGTTGCTCCGCAAGTCGATGAAGCTATTGCCAAAGGGGTTAAGGTCGTCGATGCTGACAAAGCGAAGAGTCTCTATGATCAAAAGGCATATTTTTATGATGCCCGTGACAAGCGACATTACTCAAAAGAGCATATCAAGGGAGCAAAACAAGTCTATTTTGATCTATCCAAGGCTGAATATATTGTTGCCCATTTGCCGATAGACAAAGATGAGTCACTTGTCTTTTATTGCTATGGTGAATCTTGTGCCAATTCATATGAAGCTGCCTTGGCAGTACGGAAACTCGGATACAAAAATATCTATTGGCTTATAAACGGATTTTCAGAATGGAAAGAAAAAGGGTACCCCGTAGAGTAACCTTACTTTTTTAAAGTGCCCCTGATGAAATAAATAAGATCAGTTTATACAATAAAGGTATTGTTATAAGTGATACTACTATGCCGTATCCTACCAATGCCGCGCTGAGCCTCGGAGCAAAACCGGCATGGATAGCAAGTGCACCTGCTGTTATCATCGGAGGCATTGCAGCTTCGAGCAGTGTCACGGTGGCTGTCATATTGTGGATACCCAAGATGGCAAACACACCAATAGTGATCAGTGGTATCAGCACCAATTTCAAGAAAAGCGCTTTGGCAAAAACAGCCTTATCGTCTCCAAGCCTAAGCTGCATGGAAAAACCTACACTTATCAGTGCCAGGGGCACTAGGGTATGCGAGAGTAATTCTATGTATGGTATGATGATTTGCGGCATAGGCCCGGCTATAAAAGAGAATATCAAAAATATGAACGGTGGGAACAGAGCTATTTTTTTTACTATGCCAAAGATATTTATCCTGTCGCCGCTGAAGTAGCTTACCGCAAAAGCCCCGTAAGTCGAGAGCATAAAAAAGCTGCCTAATTGGTCATATACAATGGCATATTGAATAGCTTCTTTTCCGATGACTGCTTCTAGCATAGGAAAACCAAAAAACGATGTATTCCCAAGAGGAATGAGCAATAAAAGCGCAGCGAGCGTATTGCGCGGTTGATGCCTGAAAAATATTAAAACAAGTAATATTGACAACAGCAAAACAGACCATGGTGTGATAACGGCTATCCATAAAGAATTGTTAAACTCAATGTTTGGGACTTGCAAGAGAATAGTAGCGGGGAATGAAATATATATGACAAAAAGATTTAGACTTTTTCCAAAATCTTCGGGAAATTTGGCAAACCTGAGGGAATATCCAATGATTAATAAAAATAGAATAAATAATATCTGTACCATATTAGCTAGAAAAACCGCTCCCTGAAAATTTATCTTTGGCTACAATTATAGACTTTTGTTGCTCTTTTTTGGCCATATCTTTTTCTACAAAGATTGGCTTTCTGGTTTTTGGATCAAGCCCTGTGTAATACATTACAGCAGAATATGTGCCGGGTGTGGGAGTAAATACTTGTGCTTGTTCGGGATTGATACGAAGCTCTTTGGTGGTGAAGTTTTTTAAGCTTTGCATATCTCGCTCCGTGCATCCCGGATGAGCGGCGATGAGATAGTATGTGAGAAATTGTTTTTTGTCCTGTTTTTTGTTGATATCGTCAAACATCTTTTTAAATTCGATAAGACTTTGTTTGCCCGGTTTGCCCATAAGTCTAAGTACGTTATCTTCAGTATGTTCGGGCGCTATCTTCATTTGTCCGGATATATGATGAGCTAGAAGCTCACGCAGATAAGTCTGGCCGTGCGCCTTGTCTTTGGATATGATATCGTATCTGATCCCGGATGCTACGAAGGCTTTTTTGATACCTTTTATCTTGCGTACGCTTCGCATAAGCGAGATGAGCCTAGCGTGATTTGGCTTCATTGCTTTGCAAAGCCTATTATGGTCAACACATCTTTGGTGTTCACAAGTGCCGTGTTTTAGTTTTTTATCACACTCATATCCGTACATATTCGCACTTGCTCCTCCAAGGTCAGAAATGATGCCCTTGAAATCTTTATCCTGTGTAAATGAAGCGGCTTCATTAATAATGGAAGCTTCACTGCGAGTTCGAATAGTTCGTCCTTGATGTACTCCTATAGCGCAAAAGTTGCATTCACCCCAGCATCCATGATGTGTGGTGATAGAATAGCTTATAGTTTCCATGCATTTGACCTTGCCGTTTTTGGCGTAGTAGGGATGAAGTTTTCTAGTGTATGGCAGGGCGGAGATCGCATCCATTTCCGACTCTGTCAAATATCTGCATGGGGGGTTTTGGATGAGGTATCTAGTGCCTACTTTTTGGCAAAGTCCTTTTGCGCCAAGAGGATCATTGTTGTCATAAAACAGATCAAAGAGATCAATGTATCTCTCTTTTTTTTCCAGGCACTCCTCGTGCGAGGGTAAGGTGAGATACTCTTGCTTTGGAGTATCTGCTATATAGCATATACCTCGAATATCTTTAGTGTCATGGCCATTTTGCAAAGCAGTAGCCAATTCTTTGATAGCTTCTTCACCCATACCGTAGATGAGATAATCTGCTTTGCTGTCAAAGAGTATTGGTTTGCGTAGATTATTGCTCCAATAGTCATAGTGTGTAACTCGTCTTAAGCTGGCTTCTATGCCGCCAAGAACTATCGGAACAGTGCTTTTAAAGTATTGTCTTATGAGATTTGTATATGCTAGAACAGCACGATCAGGTCGGCGGTTGTTGATCCCGCCTGGGGTGTAGTCGTCGCTTTTGCGAAATTTTTTAGTTGCAGTGTAATTGGCTACCATAGAGTCAACGCTACCCCCGCTTACTCCCCAAAAGAGTTTAGGTTCGCCGAGTCTCTTGATATCAAGTTCCTTTTTGGTATCCGGTTGTGCAATGATGCCGACTTTTAGCCCCATAGATTCAAGTATTCGTCCTACGACGGCTACCCCGATATAAGGAGAATCTATATAAGTATCGCCGCTAACCAGAATGACATCACATTGGCTCCACCCCAAAGTTCTCATCTCTTCTAATGTAGTAGGCAAGAACTTGGTGTGCGTCATGGTTTGTTACAGAGAATAGTCTTTTCTTGGCGGCTTGTTACCACCGCTTTTATTTGGCTTAGATGAAGATCTTTGGTTGCGATCACCTCTAGGTCTATCATCTCTGTTTCTATCTCCGCCTCTATCATTTCTAGATCTGCTAAATGATGGTTTACCTCTACCGCCGCCGCTTCTGCCTCTTCTGTTTCTATCGTCATTTCTGGCCATTGCTTTTTGGAGAAGTTTTTCTACATCTTCGGCTTTGAAACCGATTTTTTCCTTGCCTTTGATCTCTTGTTTTTCAAGCATCATAGAAGCAAGCATATGAGCGATCGCTACGATATCTATCTCGTGTTGAAGAGTCTTGACTATTTCGATAGCATGTTCAGTGATCTGTGTAGATGCGATTTGAGCGATAAGCTCATCTTGTTTGCTAGATTGTACTTCGCTTCTGCTCGGTATGGATTGGGTCACCATTTTTGTACCCACATCTTTTTCGATACGTTTTATAGTACGAAGTTCATTCGGGCTTACAAGTGTGATAGCCTCACCGCTTTTACCGCCACGACCAGTTCTGCCTATTCTGTGTACATAGCTCTCGCTATCAAATGGCATATGGTAGTTAAATACATGGCTTACGTCATTTACGTCAAGTCCACGAGCTGCAACGTCAGTGGCTACGAATATATCCACTGTTCCGCTTTTAAAGCTTCTGATGGCTACTTCTCTTTGTCTTTGTTCCATATCGCCGTGAAGTACGCTTACTTTGAAGCCCTGTGATGTCAGATGACTAGCAAGTCTATCAACCTCTTTTTTCATACGGCAAAATATGATACATTTGGTAGGATTTTTATAATCTATCAAACGCACCAATGCATCGTCTCTTTCGTGCTCTTCTACTACATAATAGTGTTGAGCTATCGAAGCGTTTGTGCTTTCACCTTTGGTAATAGCTACTGTTTTTGGATCTTTGAGTATTTTTTCAGCTAGTTTACGGATCAGTGGAGGCATAGTAGCTGAGAACATCAGAGTTTGTCTATCTTCGTTTTGGATATATTCAAAAATTGCAGTTATCTCGTCCAAAAAGCCCATGTCTAGCATTTCGTCTGCTTCATCAAGGACTACAAATTTAGGAGAAAGTTTGATCCTGCCGCCTTGGAGTAGATCTTGGAGCCTACCTGGAGTTGCTACTACTACGCTGGCTTGTTTTATTCTCTCAATTTGTTTATCGTATGATGTGCCGCCGTACACTGTAGCTGTTTTGAGGCCTGAATTTTTACCGAAACGGTAAATCTCATCGCTCACTTGCATAGCAAGCTCACGGGTAGGGACGATGATGAGGCCTTCTACTGAGCCGTCACCTGTCATCATGTTTAGCATCGGCAAACCAAATGCTGCTGTTTTACCTGTACCTGTTTGAGCTTGAGCGATGATATCGTTGCCTGCTAGGATCAGTGGAATAGCCTCTTTTTGGACCGGACTTGGTTCGGTGAAACCGGCTTCGTCGATGGCTTGTTGGATTGGTTGTTTTAGATTAAAATCTTTAAATGTCATTTTGTTCTTTCTGTTTTTTATTTTCTATAAATATCTAGTTTTGTCATCTGAATTAGCTTTTGTTATTGTTTAAGCTCGATTGTTATTGAATTTTGATCCAAAATCTCTTTTAGATCCTTAACTAATTCAGTCTGACAAGTATTATCAACGCAAACTAAATCTATTGTAGAATCTATATTTAATCAGATGAATTGATTAAATTTCGTAGAAGTATGACTATTATAGCATAAAGTTTGTTAAAAGTATATAGCCACCATTCGAAGCACAAGATATTTATCGGTTTTGATTATTTTAATCTCCCTAAAATTTTCAAGGTATCAATCTCAAACTTTGAAAATGCAAACCATTTTTTGCCCAAGTCTTTTAGGCTCGCCCCGATATGATAAATCTCACTATTGTCAATTATCATAAATCTATCGTGAACTTTTTTAAACTCTTTTAACTCTATATTTTTGTATTGAGCTTGGTATTTTTGATAGTCAAGCTCAAGTTGTTTTGTGATAGTTTGTGTATAGATTTTTATTTTGAGATTCGAGTATTTGCTAAAAAGTGTAAAAATACTATCATCTATATAGTTATCTACCAGCACTATTTCACTTTTTGCACTTTTTATTAAATCATTCACGAAAGCATAGGCATCATAAATCTGCCCATCATAAAAAATACCTTGTTTTGATTTGAGAGAGTTGTTTTCTAATGAGTTTGAGATATTTTCAACCTTTGATTTTAAAAGTGACACATCGTTTTCTAGCTCTTTAAATCTTTGATTTGTAATTTTTTCAGAGTTGATCGCATAACCATCAAAAATATATCTTTTGAGCACAGTTGTCGCCCATTTTCTA
>JAFGWQ010000150.1 GCA_016937075.1 Campylobacterales bacterium
AATGATGACTTTTAAAGAGATCGATGCTTATCTACTTTCCAAAAAAGGCGCAACATTTGATTATCCTTTTGATGACAAAGTACGTGTGTACCGTGTGGCAAAGAAGATATTTGCCTTAATGAGCGACAAAGAGCCTTTATCTATCAATCTTAAATGTAATCTTTTTTATGCATTGGAGCTGCGCTCAATGTACACATCGGTGATACCTGGTTACCATATGAATAAAAAACACTGGAATACAGTAGTGGTCGGCGGAGATGTCGACGATGCACTGCTAAAAGAGCTGATAGACCACTCATATACGTTGATCATTGAAGGTTTGCCAAAGAAACAACAGAATATGCTTTTATAGAAAGAAGATCAAAAGATTTCATTGTGTAAAAAAATGCTTTGAAAATGCGTATACTTATAAAATCAGGATATAATGTATGACTTATAATAATTATAAAAGGAAGTATGCATGCATTTTAAATTTGGCGATTATAAACTAAGAGTACATTCGCTCGAAAACAAACTCTCTGTCCAGGTTACCTCAGATCTTGGTGAAGCACATCTTGTCAGTGATGATTATCGGACGAGTGACTTTCCCAATGAAATATGCTTTAATATCGATAACCCAAGCAGGCAACCTAAAGCTATGGGATTAAAAAGATTCGCATTTGGTGACTATACGTTTATTCTTGGAGTCAATTATTCCGGTGAACTTTTCTTGTTCCACAGTGTAAAACTCTTTGTCAGTAAAAAAGTAATCGATGGTAAGGATGCATTGACTCTAGCTTTCCTCAAGGAACCTAAAGCATAAGCTATGACACGTCGATATTCGATCATTGTGCAGTGGCAAATGTGTGTTTATTTGAGATAAAACTTTTGTAATCTATTTTTTGATATACTTTCTAAACTTTACAAAGGAGAGCACATGAGATATCATTATAATAATGACCACAATTACTTCGTTCAAGTCGCTCTCTTTTGGCTTCTGCCATAACTACTTCTTTTTTTTACATTACACATTTACATTTTATGTTACACGCATAAACGAGCAAAGCCCGATTATGCGGCAGGGACAAATTTCTCCCTTGCAACCCCCTAAAGCTTTTCGCATAAATGCGAAAGATTTAATTATAGTGTTAGAAGGATACCTATGTCATTACAATTAGACGATTTCCTAATTACGGGTCGTACCTTTGAGGAGTATGCGGCATTTTTCGATTTGGATGCTGCATCGATGAAAAATACGAGAGTTTTGGACTGCCCAAGTGGAGCGAGTTCATTTATAGCCGAGGCTAAAAAGATAGGAATAGCAGCACAAGGATGTGATATTCTTTATCGCTACAATGCAGATAAACTAAGACTACAAGGAGAAAAAAGTATCGAAAAAATCTATGCCGATACGGGTTGGATGGCGGATAATAATTTTGCATTTTATCATTCAATCGAAAGGCACAAAGAGCATCGAATAAGTGCATTGGAAAAGTTTTGCACAGATTATAACTCAGCAGACTATAAATACGTCGAATTACCGAAATTGCCGTATGAAAATGATAGCTTTGATCTTGTTTTGAGTTCACACCTGTTGTTCGTTTATGACGATAGATTGGATTTGACGTTTCATGAAGCCTCAATTGCTGAAATGTTGCGTATTGGCAAGGAAGTGCGTATTTTTCCGCTAGTAGATTATAAAAACTCCCGCAAGGATGAGCTCGATAATCTCAGTCCATTAGCTTATCAGATAGCCGAAAAATTTGATGCCAAAATATGCAAAGTCGGATTTAAGTTTCAAAAGAATGCAAATTATATGATGAAGATCAAAAAATAGGAGAAGTTGTGGCACAGATCAAAATATATGGACGTAAAAAAGCACTGAAAAATATAAAAAGTAAATTATCAAATATTATTCATGATGTAATTGTAGATGTACTAAAATTTCCGAGAGACAAGAGATATCATCGATTTATTACACTTGATGATGAAGATATGATCTTTCCTGATGATAAGAGCAGATCTTATATGATCATTGAGATCATGATGATGTATGGTAGATCTCAAGAAACTAAAAAACAGCTGATTAAAACACTATTTCAAGAGATAGAACAAGAACTAAACATTGTGATAAATGATATAGAAATATGCATCATAGAATCTCCCGCGTGTAATTGGGGTTTTCGAGGTCAATGCGGTGATGAGATAGCTTTAAATTACAAAGTCGAGATATGATAATTCTATTCTTTATCAATTAAATTTAAAAACATAAAGAATAATTTTATTTAATTTAGAACCACTTCCAATATTAAGCGGTATTATAAGCTAGTAAATCACTGTCAAATCAATACCATATAAGTATCCATAGCATATAATCTATAAGACGTAAAATTATAATTCACGTTTTAAATATCTTATAAAATTTATATCAAGGAACACAATGGCTCACATAGCATTACCGCAATTTGAGGAGATGAGTCCTGCTATACAGGAAAAAGCTCGTCCTATCTTGGAAAAAACAGGCAACTTAGGTGAGATTTTCAAGCTTTTGGCTCTAGATGAAAAAATCTATTTTGCGACAGATAATATGGTCCAGCACTTTTTATTTGACGAGACGGAGCTTTCATACGATATAAAAGAAGCTATAGCACTATTGATATCAAAAGAAAATGGCTGCAAAATGTGTGTCGATGTTCATAGAGGGATAGCAAAAATGCTAGGTCTGTCCGAAGAGAGGATAGAAGAGATACTCCAAGGGGTTGATTCTATCCACACCACGGACGAAGAAAAAGCTCTTTTGAGATTTTGCATCAAAGCTTCCAAAAAAGATAATTACAAGATCCAAAAAGAAGAGATCGATGCTCTCAAAGAGCTCGGATACAGCGATGTTCAAATTCTTGAAGCAGTTGCCATCACAGGGTATTTTAATTATATCAATACTCTCTCAAATGTTTTTGCTTTGGGGCAATAAAAAACCATTCTTGACTTGTTGGGATAATTGATTTATAATAGTTCAAATCTAAATCAAAGGATGCTAAATGAACATTATAGATAAAGAACTAGAAAAAAGAAGAGGTGAGATTCATTTCGGCCTTGAAGTGTTGTACAATTTAAATATGCGCATTACAGGCTGGGATATACCGGAACTCAATGACAAAGAAGCATCGAAAAAACTCTTTAAAATCATAGACGAAGAGTTGGCAAAGCTCAAAAAAGAGGTAAATGGGGACTGATAGATTATTTGCACAGTAGCTTCAAAAATTTTTGAAGCTACTGTGCTGAATTTTATACTATTCGCCCTTTCTTTTTGCATAAAATTCTGCCCTAAACTCATCAAAACGATTTTCCAATATCGCTTCTCTCATTTGTTTCATAAGATCCAAATAATAATATAGATTATGAATGGTAGCTAGCCTAAAATAGGTTATTTCCTTGGCACGAAACAGATGGCGCAGATAACTCCTAGAATAGGTTTGACAAACCATACATTTACACTCAGGGTCTATCGGCAGCGGATCAGTGGTAAATCTCTCAGCTTTAATAGTGATCTTGCCAAATGATGTAAACAGAGTGCCGTTTCTAGCATTTCGTGTCGGCATGACGCAGTCGAACATATCCACACCTCTGGCTACATTTTCTACTAGATCTTCCGGAGTTCCGACACCCATTAGATAACGCGGTTTATCTTCTGGCATAAACTGTGTAGTCCATTCTAC
>JAFGWQ010000019.1 GCA_016937075.1 Campylobacterales bacterium
TCTCCAACGCCGAGATAACTATGCGCGACCGGCACATAATATGCTTTACTTTCATCCACGCAAAAACTAAAGCCTACCAAACTTGCCTCTTTTGTATCCAACCCTGTAGTTTCTGTGTCAAATGCTACTATGGTCTCTCTTGTAAGCTTTGATATTACTACTTCGAGTTTCTCTACTGTATCTAAAGTAATGGCTTCAAATTTAGATATTGAAGATTGATTGTTTGTTTGCGGTTTTTCGTTTATAGTTTTTGATGCTATTGCATTATTTGATGCCAAACCGTTACCATTCATCCCGGCTTTTTTAATAGCTTGTTTCATTTCATATTTTTCAAATTCACTTGCCAAAATGGATAAATAGTTTCTATCCTCAAACCTATACTTGTCCCAGTTACAATTTTCTATAACATCAGTTTTCATGGTTACAAGCTCTCTAGACAAAAAAGCTTGCTCTTTGCCTTCTAATAATAGCTTTTGAATGCGCGGTGTACCTGCATTTTGTATATCTTCATATATAGCTTCTAACGTATGATAACGATTTATAAGATCACTAGCACCTTTTTGTCCTATACCTTTGATACCAGGGACATTATCCGAGCTATCGCCCAAAATGGCTTGGAAATTTGTAAAGTCGCGCGGACATATGCCAAATTTAGCCACACATCCTGCTTCATCTATGTCAACTTTTTTTACTGAATCATGAAGTACCACTATGCCATCATCTATGAGTTGATATAGGTCTTTATCATGCGATATGATACGCACCTTGATTCCGTCTGCTTTTGCTTTGGCTGTGATTGTGGCAATTATATCATCGGCTTCATATCTATCCAATGCTAGACTGGCAAACCCCATCTTCTCAATCCATTCTATAGCTATAGGAAGTTGAAGCGTCAGATCTTCCGGTGGCGGCTGGCGGTTTGCTTTGTATCCGCTATATAATTCATTACGAAAAGTATCCCCTTTGCTATCCAGTGCAAAAACTATATAATCAGTACTATGATTACGATGAAGGGAATCTATAAGATTAATAAAACCAGTAAGTAATCCGGTAGGAAACCCTTCAGTATTTCGCAATGGCGGTAATGCATAATAAGAGCGAAAAAAGAAACCGAAAGTATCTATTATAGTAATTGTAGTCATAAAAAAAGAGTTCCTTCTTTGTATTGTTATTTAGAATACTCAAATTTTTAGCAGACCAATCTTGAATCGGTCTGCTTTTAAGAGATTTGTTCTGTTTTGTAGTTTTTAATTATATCGAGTTTTATCTATAAAACTCCATCTTCTTTTGAGAGATATTCCCCTGTGTAACTGCCGGTTTGCTTATAATTTTTCGCCAATTGTTCCGGCGTACCGGTTGCTATTATGAGTCCGCCTTTATTGCCGCCTTCTGGTCCCATATCTATAAGATAATCTGCATTTTTAATCATATCTAAATTGTGTTCGATTACTATTACGCTATTGCCAAGTTCTACCAAATGATGAAGCACACCGGTGAGTCTATCGACATCGGAAAAATGAAGTCCGGTTGTAGGCTCATCTAATATATATAGTGTATTACCTGTATCTTTACGGCTAAGCTCTTTACTTAATTTTATACGTTGAGCTTCACCGCCGCTCAAGGTTGTAGCATTTTGCCCTAATTTAATGTATCCAAGCCCTACAGCTTCAAGGGTACGTAATTTTGTGGCGATCATGGGTACTGCTTTAAAAAATTCAAGAGCCTGCGTTACGCTCATATCCAATACGTCGGCTATATTTTTACCTTTGTACATTACTTCTAGTGTCTGCGCATTATATCTCTTTCCTCCACAAGCATCACACTGCACCATAACATCCGGCAAGAAATGCATCTCAATTTTTATCTCTCCATCTCCTTGGCATTTTTCACATCTGCCGCCTTTGACATTGAAAGAAAATCTTCCTACTTGGTATCCTCGTATCTCAGCCTCTTTTGTCTTAACAAACAGCTTTCTTATCTCATCCATGATGCCTGTATAAGTAGCCGGATTGCTTCTGGGTGTTCTTCCTATGGGGTTTTGATCTAGATATATTACCTTATCGAGCTGCTCAAGCCCCAGTATCTCAACGCCATCTACTTTGGTTACTTTTGTCGCACGGTTTAACATCTCAAGAGCTGTCGGAAGAAGTGTCTGCAATATAAGCGAACTCTTTCCGCTGCCGCTCACGCCTGTTATGCAAACAAAATTACCAAGAGGTATCTTTGTAGACAATGATGAAATATTATTTATACTGACGTTATTTATCTCTATCCATCTCTCTTGAGGCCTATCGTGAGGATAAAATATCTTTTTTCTGCCAAACAGATAATCAGCTGTGAGAGTTTTTGCCTTTTTAAGTTCCGCAAGAGTCCCGGCAAAGATGATCTCGCCGCCATACTCTCCAGCCCCTGGTCCGACATCGATTATATAATCAGCATTCATAATAGTCTCTTTGTCGTGCTCTACCACAATGACGCTGTTACCTTTGGACTGCAAAGATTTCAATGTACGAATGAGCTTCATGGTGTCTCTTTCATGAAGGCCGATACTAGGTTCGTCCAGTACATACATGACCCCGGTGAGTCCGGAGCCTATCTGTGATGCTATTCTGATCCGCTGAGCCTCTCCGCCTGAAATAGTTCTAGCATCACGGCTAAGAGTTAGGTATGAAAGCCCTACGTCATACAAGAAAAATAACCTCTCATTGATCTCTCTTAAAATAGGCTCAGCAATTTGTTTTTGCTGCGGGGTCAAAAAAGAAAAATTATTGTCATCTTTGAAAAATTTATAACTCTCCTCAATAGGCATATCTATAATGGAAGCTATATTGTGATCCCCTATTCTGACGGCCAAAGATGCAGGAGACAAACGGTGCCCATTACATCTATCGCATTTTTTTTCTGTCATATATTCTGCTAAGTCTCTTTCGTCCTTGAACATATCATAAGCGATCTTTACGATACCGGGCCATTCTCTCTTGATAGGATGATGTTTCCATATAAATTTAACTTCTCCGGCACTGCCATAGAGTATCGCTTTCTTTTCATACTCTTGGAGCTCTTCATAGGGAACATTTATATTTATTCCTTGAGATTCACAAAAAGCATTTAAAAACTTCGCATAATAGCTTTTGTTAAATCCATATACTATCTTAATTGCACCTTTGTCTATACTGAGTGATCCGTCTATAATTTTCTTTATATCCAAAACATATCTGATACCAAGGCCGTCACATACATTACATGCACCCTTTGGAGAGTTAAATGAAAAACTTACAGGCTCCAATGGCTCAAAACTGATCTTACAATCAAAACATGCCAAATGTTCTGAATAGTGAATATGATGCGACTCCAATCCTACCTCTTCGGGATTAAGTATATCTATCTCCACTTCTCCATAACTTTCCTTGAGCGCTTTTTCGACATCTTGGCCTATTCTTTCTCGGCTGTCTTCATTGACAACAACCCTGTCTATGACAGCTTTAATGGTGTGTTTTTTGGTCTTGCTTAGTTCGATCTCTTCATCAAGACGCACCATTACTCCATCTATCATTGCCCTCACATAACCTTTATGACGTAACGATTCCAACATTTCGGTAAAAGAGCCTTTTTTCTCTTTGACCAATGGCGCCAAGATGACTATTTTCGTATCAACCGGAAGTTTTAAAACTTCAGCAATGATATCGCTGGCACTCATTGACGAGACAGGTTTGCCGCATTGATGACAATACTGCTTGCCTACTCTGGCAAAAAGTAGCCTTATATAATCATATATCTCGGTAATGGTCCCTACGGTTGAACGAGGATTTTTAGAAGTAGTTTTTTGATCTATCGCAATTGCCGGAGTTAGTCCTTCGATTTTATCTACCTCAGGTTTGCCTACTTTGCCCAAAAACTGTCTGGCATAACTAGATAGTGACTCTATATAGCGTCGTTGCCCTTCTGCATAAAGAGTGGAAAAAGCCAAGGTAGATTTACCGCTGCCGCTTAGTCCTGTCAATACCACCAATTTATTTTTTGGAATTTCAAGAGAAATATTTTTGAGATTATTTTCTCTTGCTCCAAATACTTTAATACTATTCATAATCAACCTAAAATTAATTTATTTACTGTAATTGCCAATATAATGACATAAAAAATGACCAAAAATTGCTTATAATGTTTGATATGCATTTTATTCATAAGCCAAATGCCTATCCATATCCCAACCAAAGAGCCAAGAGCCATCAAGGCTCCTGCTTGAAAATTTATCATCCCAAATGATGATAATGTCACAAAAGACGAAACAGATGTAAACATCACATAAAATAATCCGACTGCCGAAGCTTTTTTGAGTGAAAATCCAAGAAAACTAACCAATATCGGTGTCATAAGTATAGAACCGCCAACTCCAAGCATTCCCGAAAATACCCCTATGATCCCGCCTACAAGCATATATAAAGGACGATTTACAATTTCTTTGTGTGTTGGTTCAGGATTTGAGATAAACAGCTTTACCAGAGTGAAAATTACCAAAGAGAGAAAAAACCATTCTAGCAATGATGCATTTAGCACTTTAACCAAATATCCGCCGACAACTGCTCCGGCTATTCCTCCGAAACCAAAATATTTAATTTCGCCCGCATTGTAGGTTTGATGTTTTCGGTGTATCAAAAAAGCTGCAAATGACCCGACTAGCATTTGCATAACAGAGATCCCGATTGCTTCTTTGATACCAAACCCCATATATAGGAGTATTGGCACACTCACGGTGCCGCCGCCTATACCAAAAAGGCCGGAAAGAATACCGACGAAAACACCAAGTGATATAAGCATTATTTCCATCTGCAATCTTCTCCTAAAAATTTAATTGCCTAGAGCAAAAAAATAAGACAATAGTATATCATATTTTGTAGTTTTTGCAGTTTTAGAGTACAATTGCACATTTAAATTACTCCAGCGGGTAATAAAACATAAACGAGGTTATTTAATGCGAATATTATATACAATTATGATCACAATTTCTATCATGCTAACAGGATGCGGTACAAAAGAAGCTGCTCCAACTCAACCCATAGTCAAAAAGAAACCGAAAATTGCTCTTGCCTTAGGAGGCGGGGCAGCAAAAGGCTTTGCGCACATTGGGGTTATAAAAGTATTAGAACAACACGGGATCAAGCCTGATATCATTACAGGCACGAGTGCGGGGTCAATCATCGGAAGCTTTTATGCATCAGGAATGAGCAGTATTGAGCTGCAGCAAAAAGCGATGGACCTTGAATCGAATGGACTAATGGATTTCACACTCTCAACAGAAGGCTTTATCAAAGGTGAAGCGTTACAAAACTTTATCAACAGATCAGTCAACCATAAACAGATTCAAAATCTTAAAATTCCTCTTGGAATAGTTGCAACCAATAAAGACACGGGTGCAACTGCGGTATTTAGATTCGGCAATACAGGACAAGCTGTCAGGGCAAGTGCAAGTGTACCAAATATTTTTCAACCGGTAAAAATAGGAAACAGTTATTATGTTGACGGCGGATTGACGCAACCAGTCCCGGTAAACGCGGCCAAGAAAATGGGTGGAGATATAGTGATAGCCGTTGACATATCTGCAAAACCAAAAAGCGGAGCAAGCGGGCTCTTGTCTACGCTAGACCAAACTATCAATATCATGAGCCAAGTTGCACTCGCAAATGAACTCAAACAAGCCAATGTTGTCATAAAACCTAATTTAGAAAGGCTAAGTTCGGTTTCGTTTGATTCAAAACATCAAGCAATCCTAGAAGGGGAAAAGGCTGCGATCAAAATGATCCCTGCAATTAAAAAACTAATTGCAGACTACAAATAATTACTCTTAGCAAAAATCGCTAAGAGTACCTTTTTTTACTACTTCATACGTTTCGTTTCCAACCAAAGTTTTAATTATTTCCAAGCCAAAACAAATAGCAGTGCCCGGTCCTCTTGAGGTCATTACTTTACCGTCAGTGACTACTTTTTCTTTGTCGGTATAGCCTTCGTGTCGTATCCGCTCTTCTGTTGTAGGATAAGCAGTATAATTATGGCTAAGCACTCCCGCTACATGAAGTGCGTATGGTGCGGCGCATATTGCGCCTATATATTTATCTTTGGATTTGAATTCTTTCAACAAAGATTGTACTTTTGCGTTTTGGGCAAGCCTATTTGTTCCGCCGTTGCCACCCGGCAGAACTATCATATCGTAGTCATATGATGAAACAAGATTTATATCTATTTGAGCCTGTATAACAATACCGTTTGCGCCTGTTACAAGATCGCTTGCAAACTCACCGCCTAGGTATGCGATATCGACACTTATCCCGCCTCTTCGCATAATATCTATCAAGTTAACAGCTTCGATCTCTTCAAAACCTTCTGCCAATGGAACAAGAACATTTGCCATACAAAACTCCTTATATTATTTTGCTTTTTCTAGATAAACGCCTTCAACAGTATCTACCTTGATCATCTCACCTTCTAAGATATGAAATGGTACTTGTACAACTGCTCCGCTCTCCAAAGTAGCCGGTTTTTTACCGCCTTGGCTATCACCCTTGAAGTTTGGTGGAGTTTCTACAACTTTTAGTACCACGGTTTGAGGAATTTCAACTGAAATTGCTTTGCCGTTATGAAACAATATATCAGCTTCCATCCCATCGATCATAAAGCTGAATGTATCTTCGCCTACTTGTTCTTTCGTAAGTCCTATTTGCTCATATGATGTAGTATCCATAAATTGCAAAAACTCTCCATCATCATATAGATACTGCATAGTTTTTTGTTCCAATGCCGGTACTTCAAATTTATCTCCGGCGTGAACTGTCTTCTCGATCACTTTGCCTGTACCTAGATTTTTTATCTTGGTTCTAACAAACGCAGCACCTTTGCCGGGTTTAACGTGTTGAAATTCTATTACTCTATATGGGTTACCGTCTATTTCTAATCTAGCGCCTTTTTTAATATCGCCCATTCCTATTGTAGCCATAACTACTCCTTGTAAAAATTTATTAATTATATCAAATGGTTGGTTAAAAGAGAGAAAAATAAGTTTTTTGGATCCATTGAGCTAAAGTCCAATCCCAATAAATCCCCGTGTCAAGCACGGGGATGATGAATATACTTTGAGAGTGACGAATATTTTATTTCGTTATAGAGATATTTTCTTTTGTATCACAAACTTTTGGCTCAAAATCCATTGCTTTGGCATTATCCATAAGTATAGGCACAAAAAGCAATGATACGAATACTGCTGCAACGGTACCCGAAATCAATGCCACTCCGAGTCCGCCGAATATCGGATCGCTTGCCAGCAATGCCGAACCAAGTATAATAGCAACGGCGGTCAAAGCAATAGGCTTAGCTCTAGTAGCAGCCGCTACTGCTATAGCTCTTCTTTTTGACATGCCTTGGCACTCCATGAGTGATTTTGCAAAATCTATGAGCAAAAGAGAATTTCTAGAACTTATTCCCATAAGGGCAATAAACCCGATAAGAGATGTAGCCGTCAAAAAGAACGTATCCCTAGTGACTAGATCTGCTACAAAATGTCCCACAATTACACCTATAAGAGACAAGAAAGACCCCAAAAGAACTATCCCGCTAAGTGAAAAACTCTTATAATAAATTACCAAAAGCAGGAAAATAAGCACCAATGCTGCTATAAACGCGCCGCCTAGATCTCGGAAAGTATCAAGTGTTACTTTCATCTCTCCATCCCATCTAAGCAAAAACTTTTCTCCGGTTTTTTTATCTTTCAGGTGAAGATCAAACATATATGTAGACATGCCCGGCTCTTTGGTAACTTCATAATCTTTTGAAAAATGCTCTATCATTTTGTTTCTTGCATCCAACAAAGGATAAACTTGAGACACCATATCTGTTTCTGCCACTACATTTATCATGCGGTTTAGATCTTTATGCATAATGACCGGATTGGAATCCACTTTTTCTAGAGTAACTAATTCTATAACAGATATCATGGAGCCAGTCGGGCTCATGAGATTAAGAGAAGACAATTTGTTTTGCACTTCTATCTCGCTTGTCGATGCCATACTTTTGCTCTCTTTATCCAATGATAAAAATATAGGGATCTGATCGGCATAATCTTTGGTGTTTTTTTCTCCGATGATCATACCTTCAAATGCCAAATAAAGTATATTATTAAGCTGCTCTACACTTACTCCACTTTGTGCAATTCTCTCTTTATCCGGTACAAGTTGGTACTGTTGATAGAGCTTATCACCTACTATATCAACATCCACAAGCCCTTCTGTTGAACTAAGAATTTTGACTACTTGGGATGATAGATTTCTCACTTTAGGCATATTCTCGCCATAAATTTCAACTACAATAGAAGCCATGGTCGGAGGACCTGCAGGTTGTTCTATAAACTTAATGGATGTATTTTTTATTATACTTTCGCATTGTTTTTGCACAATAGGCCTCAAACGTTGCACCATAAGATATGATGGTTCATCCCTATCGTGCTTATCTGTCAAATTAACCGAAATTTCAGCTACATTTTCTGCCTGTTTCATACCCGAACCTTTAACTAGTCCGGCATAATCAAGCGGTAATCCCTGACCTAAGAAAAGTTCAATATTTAAAACTTCTTTCTCTTTTTTTAGCAATTCAATTACACATTGGCTTATTCTATTGGTTTGGTCTATTGATGTGCCTGATGGAGCATCAACATATACAGAAAACGTGTTATCGCTTTTGCCTGGAAGCATTTTGGCTAGCACAATTTTTGTCGGGAACATAAGCAATGACAGTACAAATGCAACAGCGGTCAAAACCAAAACCATCTTTTTTTTCTTTGGGTTATCCAAAATGCCAAAGACAAAATTTTCAAACTTATTCATCATTTTGTCTCCTTGTGCGTGCTTTTATGTGTCGGTTTTTTAAGTAATTTCAAACTCAAATATGGTGTAAATATATATGCTACAAACAATGATGCCACCAGAGCAACAGGAACGTTGTATGGGATAGGCTTCATAAATGACCCCATCATCCCTCCTACAAATGCCATAGGTACCATTGTTAGGATAATAGCAAGCGTAGCAATATTTGTCGGCGGTCCGATCTCGTCTGTTGCTTCTACAAGCAGCTCTTCCATGCTTTGGTCATGGGATGTATGGCTATGAAGGTGCCTATGAATATTTTCGATAACTATAATAGCCGCATCGACCAAAAGTCCAAGTGAAAGCAAAAATGCAAATAGAGTAATTCTATTAATGGTTTGTCCGCCCAGATAAGCCACAAAAAGTGTAATTGCCAAAATGGCAGGGACCGTAAAAGTAACAATAAGTGATTCTCTCCAGCCAAGTGCGAATATAAGCATAAGAGAAATGATAATAATTGTGATGATCAAATGGTGCATAAGCTCATTTACTGCATTATCTGCTCTGATGCCATAGTTTCTAGTAACCACATAACCTATGCCTGCATCACTAAGTATTTTTTCATTTTTTTTGATCACTTCAAGTACATCATTGGCAACATTAACTGCGTTTGTGCCGGCTAATTTTGATATGCTCAATGTTGTTTGAGGATATTGTTGACTCATATTTGAACTATTTTCGTCACGCAAAACAATAGTGGCATCTTTATAGTTTTGGATATCTACGCCTTCGGTGATAATAGCAACATCTTTTAGATAAATCAACGACCCGCCGTAATCAGCCACGGCGATATTGCCAACATCTTCTACGCTTTCTATTGCATTTTTTACGCCAAGCACGATCATGCCGCCGTCATCGGTACGGCTTTTTACACTAGGAGCACTATTGGCTACGGATTTAACTCCTTGCATTATTTGGCCAAGAGATAGATGATATCCGCTAAGTTTATTGAGGTCAACTTGCACATTATATTGAGCCCTATGGTCTCCTTTGAGTGTGGTTTTTGATACACTCTCTATACCATTGAGTTCTTGCTGAATAGATCTGATTTTATTATATAATTGTACTTGATTGACTTTGCTCGGATCTTTTACATAAAAGGCAACTGTCACGATAGGAATATCTATATCTATATCAAAAGGCTTAATAAGCGGCTGCATTGCACCTTTTGGTAATTCATCCATATTTTGCATGACTTTATCATAAAGCTTCAAATTTGAATCTTCTCTATTTTCACCTATATAATACATGACATTGACTATACCGACATTATCCATAGCCATGCCCTGGATATGCTCTATGCCTTTGATCTCTCTTAGTTTTCTTTCAAGTGGATTAAGAATAACTTTTTCTACCTCACTGGCTGTGGCTCCCGGCATTGCGACCATTACGGTTCCGCCTGATATTGCAATTTGAGGATCTTCTTCTCTTGGCATTATATTGAGCGCCAAATACCCCATTAAAAGCAAAAAAGCACCCAATAGTGCTGTTAGTGGATTTTTTAAAAAACCTCTAGCCAAACGGCCGGCTACGTCTTTTGTTTCATATACCTCGTGTTGTTCTTTCATGCTGGCCACTTTTACACAGGAATAATAACTTTGGCATACATTCCAGGATATATCTGAACATCGCCTTTGTTAAATTTGATTTTTATAGTAAATTTATGGGTCATTGGATTTGACGATGGGATAATAGAGCTGATGCTTCCGGTCGTCTTTAAGCCTACGGACGGTATCTCTACCTTGACCGCTTTGCCGATCCTGATATGGCGCAAGCTGCTTTCACTGACTTCTACTACAATTCGAAGTTTGCTTAGATCAGTCAATATGATTGTTGGCATTCCCGGGGCTATCATTTCGCCTTCATTGATCTTCTTAGCTATTACTATCCCGTCATTTGGTGCTCTAACATTTAGATAGCTATCTTGTCCTTGAGAAATTCCAAGCATCTCTTTTTGATTTTTTGCAGCAAGTCTTAAATTTTCAAGGTCATATCTTGATACCATGCCCTTTGCATACAATCTTTCGTGTCTTGCCAAATTTGTAAGTATATTATTCAATTGGTTTCTGTTCATTTGCTCAGCTGCACTATTCTCTGTTGGATCAATAGAGTAAAGAAGTTGGCCTTGTTTGACAAAGTCCCCCTCTGATACCAACATCTTTTTAACATAACCCATATTACGGCTTGCAAGCATTTTTTGATTATCTGATATCACAGTTCCGCTCAAGCTCAGTTCGGCTCCAAAACTATATATTGATGTTATTAAAAATATAATCGCTAATTTTAAATTCATTATTATTCTCCTTTTTTGGTTAAACTGTCTAGTTCAAATACTTTAGCATTGTATGTATTTTTGGTAGTTAACAACTTCAAAAGCACTTCGAGCTCTTTTGATTGCTTTATCAAAACATCACCTATAGAAAGCATGCCCTCTTTGTATTTGGCCAAATAATTCTCATAGACCTTTGAAGCATAAGCCAATCTTTTTTCATCACTTCTTACCATTTCAAATGCACTTAATGCTTCTGTTTGCAATTGTTTAGCCTTTAGCTCCATACCGCTTTTTGCAAGCTCTACTTGTGTCATGGTCTTTAGATGTTCTAGTTTTGCTTTTTCCAAATTTATCTTATCGGAAAATCCGTTAAATATATTCCAAGTAGCTTGCACTCCGATAGTGTAGAAATCTTTTTCATTAAAATCATTAAAAATCACATTATCAGCACTCCCGTATTCTGCAAATCCGCCTATCATTGGCAAAAATGAAGCTCTTTGAACCCAAACTGCATTTTCTGTGATTTGCAGACCCAAAAGTGCTTTTTGCGTATCAAAACTATCATTTTCGATCTCTTCTTTTGACGGCATATTAAGTGGAGCCATTTCGTCTATGTTCTTAATCGATACAACTTCTTCATTCAATAAAAAAGAGAGATATTGATATGCAAGTTCACGGTTAAGCTTAGCTTGGATAAGCAAACTATCTGCTTCGGCTTTGTGTGCTTGGACTTCCAACAGATCGGTCTGTATGGCATAACCTTCTTTGACCATCTCTTTTACTATACGCTCCAGGCGAGAGATATTGTTGGTTATTTTGGATAGATTTTTGATGTAATTTTCTACGAGGGTTATATCATAAAAAGTTTTTTTGGTTTCAAATACTTTTTGAGCCACGACTTTTTCTTTGTCTATCTTGCTCATCTCATACATATCATGCGCTATACGGCTATAGTGAGTGATCTTGCCGCCGGTAAATAGCGGGAGAGAATATGTAAATTTGGTTAAGTAGTGATTTCTTGCTTTTGGATAATTAAGGCCGGGCGGCTGATAATCATAGTTTCCGCTGCCGAATTGGGCAAGAGCAGCATCATCAAAACCAAAATCGGCAAAACTTGCTTCCCTGCTTTGAAGTGCAAACCCAAACACATTTCCGGCATCATTTGAACGCATAGCATTCAATGTGGCATCCAATTTACCAAGGCGGGTTGCCATCGGAAGTTTGGATTCCAATAATTTCATCTGTTCATCAAATTTTGCTATTTTGATTTCAAGATTTTTTTCTTCAAGCATGGCTAATGCTTCTTTAAGCTCAAGATTTGTTACATTTCCAAAAAGAGGAAA
>JAFGWQ010000151.1 GCA_016937075.1 Campylobacterales bacterium
GAGAAATATAACAAAGATATAGAACTTGTCACTTCCATGGAAGCAGTAACGGTATATACCAATCATAGAGTAGATGCGACTAGGCTAAAAGAGATTGATGCCGAGTATGATGCTACGTTGCTAGCTTTTGGTACAAGATTATCCAAAAAAGTAGGTGCTGAAAACGAAAAGCCTGATATGGAAGGCTATTGGGGTGCGATATCTATGCTTGACAAGGTCAACTTGTGGCATAAATATCGCATAGGAAGCCCGGCACATGAAGATCTCAAAGATAAAGTCGTAGTTTGCGTAGGCGGCGGATTTACATCTATGGACGTAGTACGTTGTTCTATACGCGAAGGTGCAAAAAAAGTTGTTATGCTTTATCGCCGTGATGAAAAAACTATCATCAATAATACTACATACGAAGAGTATCATGAGGCAGTAGAAGAGGGAGTGGAGTTTATATTTCACTCCGCAGTTGAGAGAATATATGATGAAAACGGAAAAATAACCAAATTGCTTGTTAATCGTTTTGAGTTGGTACCTGATCCAAACGGAGGAAGAGCCCAATTAGTTAAAATTGAAGGCGGTGATTTTGAATTGGAATGTGATTATCTAATCCCTGCGGTTTCTCAAGCAGCTGATCTGCAACTATTGCCTGCCGAATGGGAGCTTGCAATGACTTCTTGGGGCACACTTTTGACGAACGGCAAAGATTATATGACCTCGCGTGAAGGGCTTTTTGCGGCAGGGGACTGTGAATATGGTCCAATGACCATAGTTAATGCAGTTGGACAAGCAAAACGAGCGGCTTCGGTTATGGTTAGATATCTTGATACCGGAAAAATTAGTTTGAGCGATGATGAGATCATGGAAGACCATCTAAAAGCACTCAAAGTATATAACAAAAAAGAGAAAGTCACAGGATGGATGCCGGGAATTGCTAGAGAAAATAGTGAAAAACTTGGTGTTGAAGAAAGAAAATATAATAACAAAGAGGTAAATTTAGGTTTCACAGGCGAAGAAGCGATAAAAGAAGCCGAGCGCTGTATGCGGTGCTATTATATCTCGATGGTGGCGGTGTAATGATGGATATTAGAGAAAATAGATCACAAAAAATCAGCGTTACAATTGATGGTAAGGTTTGTGAAGCTACAACAGACGATACAATTTTGAGAATTGCAAGAAAAAATGGCATATACATACCTACTATGTGCTATCTGTCAAAAGTAGAACCTATAGCATCATGTCGTATGTGTGTAGTAGAAGTCGAAGGTGTAGAAGGCGCTATTCTTTCATGTCAAGCTAGGGCGACAGACGGAGCAGTGATAACGACAAAAAGCAATCATCTTCATAAGCAACGACAAAACATTATGAAGCTTTATAATGTAAATCATCCTCTTGAGTGTGGAGTTTGCGATAAAAGCGGAGAGTGTGACCTCCAAAATAAAACACTTGAATTTGGCGTAAATGCTCAAAGCTTTACAGCTAAAGACATGTTAAGACCCGTTGAAAACTGGGGATTTGTCTCTTATGATCCTGCACTCTGCATCATGTGTGAAAAGTGTGTCAGGGTTGCTAATGAAATCACAGGAAATGAAGCCTTGCAAATCAGTACAGGCGGATACAAATCAACTATTGTGAATGTAAAAAAAGATTTCAATGACGCGTCTTTGGGCGAATCAGCTGCCGTGTGTCCTGTAGGGGCATTGGTAAGTACTGATTTTAAATATAGATCAAATTCATGGGAACTGGATAAAATACCTGCAACTTGTGCACATTGCAGTAGCGGATGTTCACTTTATTATGAAGTCAAAAATGACAAAATTTATAGAGTTACTAATGATTTCGAGTTTAGATCATTATGCGGTGCGGGAAGGTTTGGTTTTGATTTTGCCAATGAAAATGCAAGCAAAGATAGCGAAGCATTTACAAATGCTATAAGTGCATTTAAAGAGGCTGATACTATTAGATTTTCTGCAATCATCAGCAATGAAGAAGCTCTCATCCTTCAAAAGCTAAAAGAGAAATATGATTATCGATTGGTTTGCGATGAAGCATATGGTTATCAACAGTTTCTAAAAGCTTTCGGAAGTGTAAGCGGTGAAAGCTTATATAGCGCTAACTTGGAGAGTTTGAGTAACTCAAAAGGCATCATCGTACTTGGAAGCCGCATAAATGATGATAATCCAATGGTTAAATACCATATTAACATGGCAAGTAAAAGAAATCGTGCCAGAGTAGTATATATGCATCCGATCGAAGATAGCAATATTAGCAATATCGTTACCCAATTTATCAAATATGAAGTAGGTAGTGAAGAAGGGGCAACTGCTCTTTTGGCAAATACTTTACTCCAAGACAAAGAGTTGCCAAGCAGCCTTAGAGATTTTTTGAATGATTTGGATATCGGCAATATCAGTGCCGAGAGCAATATCGGAGAAGAAGAGCTAGCTGCGTTAGTACAGTCTTTGGATAAAAAAACAGGTTTTACACTTGTAGTCGGAAGCGATCTGTATGATCACCCAAGAGCCGTTCAGATAGCAAAACTTATAGGTGCTATAGAAAAATATAGTGATTTTGATGTACTTTTGGTACCGCCTGCTACAAATGCGCTCGGTGTTTCACTTATTTGTGCGTTGGATGATAATGCCGGAGACTATACAATAGGATATAATGCGGTAGGTGATTTTGAATTGAGTTGTTTAGGGGACGGTGATCTAGATATGCCGGCACTCAATCAGCAAGAAGGCACTTTTACTACTATAGATAAAAGAGTAGTACCTACTAATGTAGCATTGTCATATAATGGATATGTGCTAAATGACATAGCAAATGCTTTAGGTTTAGAGGCTGTATATACGATAGATTATACATCAATGCTTCCTAGTAAAGCAGGCTTTAAAGCTATGACTTTTGATGAATTACCTTTTGGTTTTGATGTCTCAGGAGTAGAGCATCGCGGTTATCTTTTGGGTTCAAAACCTGTTAAAACAGTAGAAGCATTTGAAGAGTTGGAAGAAATTCCTACATATGACGGTGCTATCATATATAGATGCAATGAAGCCGGCCAATGCAATATGCTGACAAATCGCACAGAAGCATTGAAACAAAATGAGGTTTGTCTCAAAGGTTCGGCACAATTTGCAACTGTGGCAAAAATTACCGACGGGGATGAGATAGAATATATGGTTGACGGTATTAGATATAAACGCAGATTCAAACTTGACTCATCATTAAAAGGCACCATAGCACTACATCCAAACTATGATATGGAATTAAGTAGCACTTTGGTATCTTCTTATAGATTTAGTCATTTAGCTTTGGAGCAATAAAATGGGTGATATGATGAATGATAATAAAATAACACTAAAAATCGATGGGAAAACTTGCCAAGCGCAAGAGGGGGAATACATTCTCAACGTAGCAAGAGCAAACGGTATATTTATACCTGCTATTTGTTATCTGACTAGATGTTCACCTACGCTTGCATGTCGTATATGTCTGGTGGAAGCCGACGGCAAAAGGGTTTATTCCTGTAATACAAAAGCAAAAGACGGTATGGAAGTAACTGTCAGTAATCAAGAAATTCTTGAAGAGCGCCGAGCTATCATGGAAGTTTATGATGTTAACCATCCATTGCAATGCGGAGTATGCGATCAAAGCGGATCTTGCGAATTGCAAAACTATACACTTGAACTTGGGGTAGATTCTCAATCATATACTATAGCAGATACAGCCAGAGAAACAGCAAATTGGAGCAGCGTATTGCATTATGATCCGGCTTTGTGTATTGTATGCGAAAGATGTGTAACAGTATGTAAAGATATGATGGGAGATAACGCACTTGGCACAACTCCTAGGGGCGGGAGCGAACTAAACAAAGAACTAAAAGATACAATGCCAAAAGATGCTTATGCTATGTGGAACAAGCTTCAAAAATCCGTTATTGCCCCTAGTAATGATACAGGATCAACCAATTGCAGTGATTGCGGAGAGTGTATCGCCGTATGTCCGACAGGCGCATTGGTTAGTAGAGATTTTGAATATACAAGTAACGCTTGGGAGCTTAAAAGAACTCCTGCTACTTGTGCTCATTGCAGCAGCGGATGTCAGATATATTACGAAACAAAACCAAGCTCTATCTCTGATAGAAGTGAAAAGATATATCGTGTTACAAATGAATGGAATTATGTATCATTGTGCGGAGCCGGAAGATTCGGTTATGATTTTGAAAATCGTACAGCTGTTAAAAATGAAGAAGCTTTCGCAAATGCTATAGAAGCATTTAAAGCAGCTAAAGTTATTAGATTTAATTCAGTTATTACCAATGAAGAAGCTTTAATGCTCCAAACTTTGAAAGAAAAACTTGGAATAAAACTCATTAACCCCGATGCAAAAGCTTTCCAGGAATTTTTGAGTGCTTATGGTTTGGCTTCAGGTAAAACTCTTTGGAATGGTGATTATAAAGAGATGATGCAAACAAGCGACTTTATCATTAGTGTAGGCTCATCCTTGCGTAACGATAACCCAAATGTCAGATATGTTTTCAATAATATCCAAAAGATGAACAAAGGTGCCGGGCTTTACTTCCATCCGGTAGGAGATAGTCTTATTGCCGGTCTCGGTAAAAATGTAGCTTGTATAGAACACAACGTGAACCGCGAAGAAGCTATACTGTATTGGATACTTGATAAATTTGCCGATAGGGATAAATTGCCGGCAGAAATTAGTGAGTATTTAGCTAGCTTCCATACTAAAACTACCAAAACGGTAAGCGAAACTGTGATGGAAGATGTAAAAGAAACGGTCGTAGATGAGACAAGCGGAGAGAGTAAAGAAGTTGTCAAAAAAGTACCTAAAACTATTCAAAAAGAGATAGAGGTTGACAGTAGCACTTTGCTTGAGGCATTTGATGCTCCGGTTGATTTTGCAGATATCGTAGAGAAGTTCTTGGCAAAAAAAGAGAGTTTTGCTTTGGTGGTCGGGGAGGATATGTATTTCCATCCGCAAGCCGATAACTTAGCAAACTTGCTAGCGCTTATTGAAAGCACTACGGAGTTTAAAGTTGCGATAGTGCCGCCAAAAACAAATTCACTCGGTGTTGCTCTTATTTGTGATCTTGATGATGATGCTGACGGGTATACCATCGGATACAACGAAGCAGGGGATTTTAGATTGAGTGCTTTGGGTGATGGCGATCTGGATATGCCTGCACTTAATCAGCAAGAAGGCACACTAACCAATATGCATAAAAAAGTCGTACCTACCAACGCGGCATTGTCTTATGATGGATATGAGCTCAATGACATCATGAATGCACTTGGGTTGGGTGAGAGATTGACTATAGATTGGACAAAAGAACTACCTGTCAAAAAAGGATTCAAAGCCGTAGAATTTGATTCATTGCCAAATAGATATACAAATGACGGTGCTGAGCATAGAGGATATATGTTGGAGAGTCAAAAAACAAAAAACACTGCTTCTATTATTCCAGCCAAATTTACTGTAAACGATATGAGCGGAGATATAGCATATAGATGTAATCCACAACGACAATTCAATGAATTTACAGCAAAAGCACACCAGATTTTTGAGCCATTTGCATTATATGTAAGCCCTGCAAAAGCTGAGATTCTTGGTCAGAAAGTAGCGTTTGATATTAATGGCAAGGAGTTTGTGTTGGATGTCGTGATTGATGAGAAAATGAGCGGGGAGATAGTCAAATTGCCGGACTTCAAACACTCTAGCGAGATTTATGCCTTTTTTGGCAAAAATCGTTTTAAACCAATAACTCTAAGGAAGGTATAAAAAATGGATGCATTAGTTATAGGAACTATCATCAAGGTAGTTTTGGTATTGCTTGTAGTTTCAGCACTTGCTGGCTTTGGTACATATATCGAAAGAAAGGTATTAGCATTTATGCAAAGACGATTAGGGCCTGCTCATGTTGGTCCTTTTGGGTTGTTGCAAATTGCAGCTGACGGTATTAAGCTTTTTACAAAAGAGGATATCATCCCTCAGAACGCCAATAAATTTATCTTCAGTTTGGCTCCGGTTATCACTGCTGCTACTGCATTTATAGCATTATCGGCTGTTCCATTGTTTCCAACATTTGTTATTCCAGAGTCATTACCTCTTATTGGTGGGGCAATAGTGCCATCAATTATAGCTGATGTCAATATCGGTATTTTGTTTGTACTTGGCATGATGGCAGCCGGACTTTATGGACCATTGTTAGCAGGTATGGCTCAAGCGAATAAATGGGGGATCTTGGGATCTGCTAGAACAGCAGTACAATTTTTAAGCTATGAAGTCGTAACAGGTCTTTCTGTGCTTGCTCCAATAATGGTGGTTGGTTCATTGTCGTTGATAGATTTCAATAATGCTCAAACAGGAGGTGTAGGCTCTTGGTTAATCTGGCAACAGCCAATTGCATTTATACTGTTTTTGATAGCCGGTTTTGCGGAAACTAACAGAACACCGTTTGACCTATTGGAGCATGAAGCAGAGATTATCTCAGGGTATGTTACAGAGTATAGCGGTCTTAGATGGGGTATGTTCTTTATCGGGGAGTATGCCAATATGTTTACCATCAGTCTTATAGCTGCAATTGTATTTTGCGGAGGATATGGAGATCTTGGCTTTATCCCGGGATGGTTGGCTCTTCTTTTAAAAGTCACGTTCTTTTTCTTTTTGATGTTGTGGGTAAGAGCTTCTTGGCCTCACATTAGACCAGATCAATTAATGTGGCTATGTTGGAAAGTCTTGATGCCGCTTGCTGTAATAAATATTGTCATTACCGGCATTGTAGTCATGATATAGAGTGAGGAGAGAATTATGCATGAAGAAATAATACACACAGACAGTACGTCAAAAGAGAAGCAGAACTATGTGATGCTCGAACTTGGCAGTACTCCGGCTTATGGCTGGCCTGCTTTTAAACAAGTAGTAAAACGTACCGTAAACGGCGAACTTTTTGTCGGGCTTTGGATAACACTAAAAGAAATGGGCAAAACACTCTTTAAGGGTGGTAAGCATACCACTATGTATCCATTTGAAAAGATGCCTATATCACCAAGGTATCGTGCTATACACAATATGCTTAGACTTCTTGAGAGTGGACACTACAGATGTATAGGGTGTGGGCTTTGTGAAAAGATATGTATCTCCAATTGTATTGCAATGGAAACAAGATATGATGAAAATCAACGCAAAGAAGTAAGTGAATATACTATTAATTTCGGTAGATGCATCTATTGCGGATATTGTGCTGAAGTATGTCCTGAGCTTGCGATTGTTCACGGGGGACGATATGAAACGGCAAGCGAACAAAGAGCGAGTTTTTCATTATTTGACGATATGCTCACTCCGATTGATATGTTAAAGCAACAACAAGAGTTTGCAGGTTTTGGTTCAGTTACACCAAATGCCGATGCAGCCATCAAAAAAACGCCATTAGCGTATTAAGGAGTCTATTTATGTTTGAACAAATTGCATTTTACCTTTTCTCAATTTTGACCATTGGACTTTTTTTAGTGACCGTATTGAGTAATAATATCTTATATGCCATGACCTCTTTGGCCTCAGGCATGGTGCTTATCTCCGGCTTTTTCTTTTTGAGCGGCGCTGATTTTTTGGGCGTGGTACAACTAATAGTTTATGTAGGTGCCGTTATGGCTCTATATGCTTTTGGTATGATGTTCTTCAATGTCACTAAAACAATAAAAGAAAATAACACATCCAATGTCTTAGTATTTGTATTGGGTGTTTCAATTGCTTTGCTTATGGTAATAATGTTCGCGGCTCCAATTAGTCCTGAAGTTATTTTTGCTTCTGTTCAGCCTGAACCAAATACAACAAACCCTGAAGCTGTTGGCCTTGTATTGTTTACAAAATATTTGGTACCTTTCGAAGTAGCTGCAGTAATGTTGCTTATTGCCATGATAGGCGGCATTATATTGGCAGGTAAGAAAATGGATCAAAGTCTTACCAAAACAGACGATGAAAATATCACACAGAAGGATATAAAATGATAGGACTCAATCATTATCTTATAGTAGCTGGATTGCTTTTTGCGATCGGTCTTATCGGAGTTATTCGTAGAAGAAATTTACTTATGTTGTTTTTTGCCACAGAGATCATGCTAAATGCAGCCAATGTCGCTTTTGCAGCTATATCACACTATTACAATGACTTATCAGGTCAAATGTTCGCTTTTTTTATAGTAGCAATAGCTGCCAGTGAAGTTGCAATAGGCTTGGGATTATTGATATTGGTATACAAAAAACAAGGTACGCTTGATCTTGATGATCTTGCAACGATGAAAGGATAATCATGGAAAATTTAGTTTATATTGCTCTTTTTGCACCGCTGGTTAGTTCGTTATTTGCCGGCCTGTTTGCTATGAGTCCTAGACAAACTTTTGTTGGCGTTATTTCATCATTATTATTGTTCGTATCATTTGTGTCCTCTGTTGTACTGGGCTATCATATAGCTACTACAGGAGCAAGCGTTCATGTAACCATGATGGATTGGATCAGTGTCGCTGATCTGCATATTCCTTTTGGATTTATGGCCGATCAGGTAAGTGTTACAATGATGGTAGTAGTCACTTTGGTTTCTACTGTGGTTCACATATATTCTATTGGTTATATGGATCATGACAAGAGCTTTAACCGCTTCTTTTCATACCTCTCTGCATTCGTTTTCTCGATGCTTGTACTTGTCATGAGCGACAATTTTGCCGGACTGTTCATTGGTTGGGAAGGTGTTGGTGTTTGTTCTTGGCTGCTTATCGGTTTTTGGTATCATAAACCTGATGTTAGTAGAGAAGAAAACCCATCAATCTCTCCATCTTGGGCAGCAAATGAAGCATTTATTATGAACCGTATAGCTGACCTTGGTATGCTTGTAGGTATATTTATCATATTTTGGAATACCGGAAGTTTGCAATATGATGTTGTATTTTCGCAAATCCCTAACCTTGCGCCTGCTGTCTTAACAGCTGCAGCTGCAGCATTATTTATAGGCGCTATGGGTAAATCGGCTCAATTCCCGCTCCATACATGGCTTACGGATGCAATGGAAGGCCCTACTCCTGTATCTGCACTTATTCATGCCGCAACCATGGTAACCGCGGGTGTATTTTTGGTTATTAGAGCAAATCCAATATTTTCGGTCACTCCGGATGTAAGTTATTTTATAGCAGCGCTTGGTACGTTTGTAGCATTTTTTGCCGCATCTATGGCGTTGGTTAACCGTGATTTGAAACGTATAATCGCTTTTTCAACATTATCACAGCTGGGTTATATGTTTGCAGCAGCAGGACTCGGTGCTTACTGGATAGCACTTTTCCATCTAGCAGCACATGCATTCTTTAAAGCTTTGCTATTTTTGGGGGCAGGAAATGTTATGCATGCTATGCATGGAGAGCTTGATATCTTCAAAATGGGTGGACTTAAAAAGAAAATGAGATGGACATATGCATATATGGGTCTTGCTTCTTTGGCACTTGCAGGCATACCTCCGCTAGCCGGATTCTTTTCAAAAGATGCGATCATTGAGACAGCATTTAATGAAGGTACACTTATATTGTGGGCAATGCTTGTGATCACTGCGGGTATGACGGCATTTTATAGCTTTAGACAAGTCTTCTTGACATTCTTAGGTGACGAGAGATATAAAGAATTTGGCATTCATCCTCATGAAATGTATGGTTTTGTTCTTATAGCCATGTCCCCGCTTGCCATATTGGCAGTTATTGCCGGGTTCTTTAGAGATTGGTTTAATGCTTTTATTATTAATTTGTTGCCAAATTACGAAATGAGCGAACACACTCATCATTTAGCATTGATTTTGGGTGTTCTTGTGTTGGTGGTTGCAGTGTCAGGCATTATTTTGGCCTACATGAAATATGCTAAAGGATTAAAAAGAAGTGAAAAAACCGAAAACGGGTTGCTTTATAAGCTTCTTGCGAATCAATACTATATACCTAAAATCTATGAAGCTTTGATCACTAAACCATATGCAGAGATTTCTCAACTTATGTGGAAAAAAGTAGATATGCGTATAGTAGATGCTACGGTTGACGGTATTGCAAAGGTTATATATAAGAGTGGAGATGGTTCACGCAAGATGCAAACAGGAAATTTATCAAACTATTTAAGTTGGATGGCCGGCGGAGCTTTGGTATTGTTGTTTATAACTGTCGCATCATATGTGATAGGGTAAGGAGAGAGGATGAGTTTTATTTTAAGTGTATTGATATTTTTTCCGCTAGTTGCTGGAATATTGGGATTTATAGTCGATAAGGGGAGTGCTAGAGTTTACGGTATCAGTATAGCAGCAGTAGAGTTTCTTTTGTCATTGTGGCTGTGGATGAATTTTGATGCCAAGAGTGCATCTATGCAATTTATAGAGTTTTTCCCGATTGTAAAAGATTTTGGTATCAATTATTATGTCGGTGTTGATGGTATAAGTCTATTTTTGGTAGTGATGACTACTCTTATGACTCTTATTGGTATGATTAGCATGACCGTTAAAAATGAGATAAAGAACATGGTTGTAACTATTCTATTTTTGGAAATGACCATGGTCGGTGTTTTCCTTGCTCTTGATGCTATTGTTTTTTATCTATTTTGGGAACTTTCACTGGTACCTATGCTATATATTATTGGTGCATGGGGTGGGCCTCTTAGAGTTTATGCGTCGATCAAATTTTTCTTATATACATTTACGGGCTCGCTTATCATGCTTGTAGGTATGCTGTTTGTAGCGTATAGTTTTTATAGTATTACCGGCGTATGGAGTTTTGCTCTTACTGATTGGTATGCACTTAAATTCGATCTAAATTATCAATTTTGGCTATTTTTGGCATTTTTTGTTGGATTTGCTATCAAAGTGCCTATGTTTCCATTCCATACATGGCTGCCATATGCACATGGTCAAGCCCCAACAATAGGTTCGGTTATCCTAGCAGCAGTATTATTAAAAATGGGAACATACGGATTTGTGAGATTTTCACTCCCTATGTTTCCTGATGCTTCGGTGATGATGATCTTGCCTATAGCTGTTATCTCTATTATCATGATCATATATACAGCTATGGTGGCATACGCGCAAGAAGACATGAAGCAAGTTATTGCTTATTCTTCTGTATCACATATGGGTATTATTATGCTTGGTATTTTTGCTATGAATTCACAAGGTATCAGCGGTTCTATATTTCAAATGCTATCGCACGGTATAGTCTCCGGTGCTCTGTTCATGCTCGTTGGCGTGATTTATGATAGAACACATACGAAAATTATGAGTAATTTCGGCGGTTTGGCTACTATCATGCCAAAGTATGCTCTTGTATTTGGGATTATGTTGATGGCATCGGTTGGATTACCATTGACCATCGGATTTGTAGGTGAATTTTTGGTTCTTATAGGATTTTATAAGGTATCTCCAATTTTGACCATATTGGCAGGAACTTCTATTATTGTCGGTGCAATTTATATGTTGGCGCTTTACAAAAAAAGCTTTTTTGGAGCAGTTACCAATGAAGAGAATAAAAAGCTTAAAGATCTAGATAATAGAGAGCTTTTTTCGTTCATACCATTGGTTGCTATAGTAATTTGGCTTGGAGTATATCCAAAACCGGTATTGACACCAATTGACAATAGTGTTCAAGCGATGTTGTCGTTTATGAAAGAAAAGGCCATTACGCCTGAAGCAAAAAATATGATTATAGCAACACAAACTGCTAAGGAGGCAAAATAATGGTTACGCCAATTCAAGTTACGGTGCAAGAGTTAAACCTTCCTCTGTTGGTACCTATGCTAATTGCAATTGCCGGGGGGTTAGGGATATTAGTGATCGATCTATTGAAGTCAAATCTCGATAAATCACTCTATGTAATGCTTAGTATGATCGTTCTATTTGCTGATTTGTTAGCTGTTGCAGGAATTACTCCAAATCGTGGTTTTTTTGATCTAATGCTTGTTGATGGAGTATCAATTATATCTCAATTCTTGGTTATTGTAACCTCTATGTTATTTATACCTTTGGCATTGACATCTAAGCGGTTTCATGAGTTTTCTTATCCTGAATTTTTCGCACTATTCTTATTTATGGTAGCCGGTTTTCAATTTATGGTATCCACTGACAATCTTATATTGATATTTGTCGGTATTGAGACTGCATCTTTGGCACTTTATACTCTGATTGCTATGCACAATAGATCCAATTCTTTTGAAGCAGCACTTAAATATTTTACAATGGGTGCTCTTGCGGCAGGCTTCTATGCAATGGGGTCGGCTGTAGTATATGCTACAACAGGCAGCATAGAGCTTTGGCAAGTTAAAGAAGCTTTGAGTATCAGTTCAAGTACGGGCAGTATGGTTATTGCAGTAACCGGAGGAGCCGTATTGCTTTTGGTTGCTTTTGCGTTTAAGTTGTCTTTGTTTCCATTCCACACATGGGCTCCGGATGTATATGAGGGAGCAAGTGCGCCACTAGCCGGTTATATGTCTATAGTACCAAAAGTTGCTGCCTTTGCAGTAGCTCTTAGAATCTTTGATATCTATATTGATTTAGGAGTAGAGTCGGTTCGTACTATCATTTTGATTTTGGCAGTAATTACTATGACGCTAGCCAATATGATGGCGCTGGTTCAAGAGGATGTCAAAAGAATGCTTGCTTATTCATCTATATCACATGCAGGTTTTGTAATGGCAGCATTAGCATTAGGAACTACAAAGGGTAATGCGGGTGTATTTATCTATTATGCCCTGTTTATGTTTACAAACTTAGGTGCATTTACTATGCTATGGATATCTCGTCATAAAAAACTAATGTATTCTGATAGATATGACCATCCATACGAAAAGTTCGCCGGACTTATCAAAATAATGCCTATGGGAGCAGTGGTGATGGCACTATTTATGCTCTCTTTGGCCGGTGTTCCTCCATTCTCGGTCTTTTGGGGCAAATTATTTATCATGAGTGCTGCAGTAGATGCGGGATATATTAAACTAGCGATCATTATGGGGTTAAATAGTGCAATTGCTGCATATTATTACCTCAAGCTTGTTGTGTATATGTTCCTTAAAGAACCGGTTTTCAACACAGATACGATCTACTATAATATCTCTAAACCTCTAATGGTGATAGTCGGTATTGCTTTAGTTGTTACCGTAACATCTGTGTTTTTCTTTGATATACTACTTACATACATTTATGCAATGATAAGTGCCAGCGGGTTTTAATAATATATAAGGCAGAAGAGCGAAGGTATGAATTTACTATAAACTCATTTCAGTCAGTCATCCTGAACTTGTTTCAGGATCTAAGAAAAGAGATATTGAAATAAATTAGACCCTGAACTAAATTCAGGGTGACATGAGGGATAAAGTCGGGTATGATAGAGTGTTGTTATTACAAGCTAAAAACTACCCATAATATCTTTATATATATCCTTAATCCCCAATAACTTTTTATCTTTAAACTGTGTACGGTTAAATGTAGTTTGTCTTTTGGCAAGTTGAGCGGTGTGCGTTGATATTTGTGTGA